>CAIXUF010000664.1 GCA_903922535.1 Candidatus Hydrogenedentota bacterium | reverse complement strand
GCTGGGCCTGCTCGGCGACAAGATTGAGGCGGTCGCGCGCATATCCTACGAGGATATCCCCCATTTCCCCACCTCCACCGTGGACACCCACGCCGGTGAATTGATTCTGGGGCGGCTGGCCGGAAAGAACGTGGTGGCCCTGTCCGGCCGTTTTCACCGCTACGAGGGTTATTCTCTGCAGCAGGTGACCTTCCCCGTGCGCGTGGCCAGGGCGCTGGGCGTTCACACCCTGATCGTGTCCAACGCGGCGGGCGGCATGAACCCGCAGTTTCAGTCGGGCGACCTGATGGTGATTACGGACCACATCAACCTGATGGGCGACAATCCGCTCATCGGCCCCAACGACGACGCGCTCGGCCCCCGCTTCCCCGACATGTCCGAACCCTATTCCCGCGCGCTCATCGATTTGGCCGAAGCGGCTGCACTCAAGTCGGGCATCCGGCTGCAGCGGGGCGTTTATGTGGCCGTCACGGGGCCCTGCCTGGAAACACGGGCGGAATACCGGTTCCTCCGGTTCATCGGCGCCGACGCGGTCGGCATGAGTACGGTGCCCGAGGTGATTGTGGCGGTGCATGCGGGACTGCGGGTGCTGGGCTTTTCAGCCATCACGGACGAGTGTCTTCCAGACGCACTTCAACCGGCCAACATTGAGAAGATCATCGCGGTGGCAAACGCCGCCGAGCCCAAGCTTTCGGCGCTGGTGCTGGAATGCCTTCAGCGGATGGATGCCTGACGCGCCGCCGTGCTTTCAGTGTGCAAATTGCTAATACTTTAAATTCGGCAGATCCGATTTTGCGGTGATGGGTCAGGCTGGCGTATAGTATTATTCATTCATTATGCTTCGGTTTCGGACGGTGGCGGCTGTGGGGAAAACAGAACAGCCTGTCGGCATCCGGACTGAAAGAGGTTTGTTACTCAGAGGATTTATACGCTTTATGCCTGAGAAAGTGTTGCGGTTTTTGTTCTGCATGGCGTGCAGCGTCATGGGTGCCGTGTGGGCATGGATTTTTGTTGACAACTCCCACACTATAATCAACCCTTACCCGTGGGTAGGTTGCGGCGCGGCCGTCGGTGCCATCATTGCCGTTACCGTGCTGCTGGGGGTTCGTGTTATCACCCAGGAGGTTTACGAGCGGCTGGCACCCGCGTTTGTGGCCGTCGTGCTGGCGTTGATCGTGGGGTATCTGCTTTCCCGTTACATAATGTTCTATTTTCCCAACACCGAAGAGAAGATCCAGGTGTTTGTCAGCGTGTCAGTTGTGCTCGTCTTCGGGTACGTGGGCATCTATCTTGCGCTGACGCGGGCATCCAACTGGGAGTCGCTGATTGCGGCGGTGCAGCGCCGTCCGGCGCAGCACTCCGGCACGGTAAGCCTGAAACTGGTCGACACCAGTGTGCTTATTGACGGGCGCATTTCCGACATCGCCGCCAGCGGGTTCATTGAGGGCACGTTACTGGTGCCACGGTTTGTGCTCAAGGAACTGCAAAACATAGCGGACTCGGCCGAGGTGCTTCGCCGTGCCAAAGGCCGCCGCGGCCTGGACATCCTGAGGGATCTCCAGGACCCGGGATCGCGCGCGAAGGTGTCCATTATCGAGGACGACCCGGTCGAGGTGCGCGAGGTGGACGGCAAACTGGTCAAGCTTGCGCGGCAATTGGGCGCAAAGGTGCTCACGAACGACTTTAACCTGAACAAGGTCGCACAAATCGAGGGCGTTGAGGTGCTCAACATCAACGATCTCGCCAACGCGCTCAAGCCCGCCGTGCTGCCGGACGAGCAGATGGAAGTGAAGCTGATCAAGGAAGGCAAGGAGGCCAATCAGGGCGTGGGTTATCTCGACGACGGCACGATGGTGGTGGTCGACGGCGGACGCCAATACATGGGCAAGACGGTGCAGGTGATTGTGACCAGCGTGCTGCAGACGGCGGCGGGCCGCATGATCTTCACCAGATACAGCGGCCTGATACAGTGAGAGCCCAACTGCTCATCCCCGCCGCCGGGATGGGGGTGCGTCTCGGGGCGGACGGGCCGAAGGCCTTGGTCGATATTGGCGGGCGGCCCATGCTCGCCGTGACATTGTCGCGTTTTTCGGGGATGGGGCTGTTGGACCCGGCCATAATTGTTGCGCCGGCCGCGTTCTTTCCCGCCTTTGAACGGGAACTTAGCGCGCACCTGGCACCGGGGTCGTGGATACTGGTCGAAGGCGGCGCGGAACGGCAGGAATCGGTGGCGCACGGTTTGGCCGAACTCCGGGAGGATGCGCAAATCGTGGTCATCCACGACGCCGCGCGGCCCTTTGTTCCCCGGCAGGCCGTGGAAGCATCCATCGCCGAGGCCGCCGCGTGCGGCGGCGCAACCGTGGCCATCCCGACAAGTGACACCATCCTCGTCGCCGACGACCGGCAGTTTCTCGACAGCACGCCCGACCGGCGCATGCTGTGGGCCTGCCAGACGCCGCAGACGTTTCAGGTGGACGTGATTCGCCGCGCCCATCGGGCGGCGGTGGAGGGCGGTTATCTGTGCACCGATGACGCCACACTGGTGCGGCGTGTCGGACTGCCTGTCAAGATCGTGGAGGGAAGCCCCGCGAACTTCAAGGTGACCACGTCCTTTGACCTGGCCGCCGCACGCAGAATGGTTTCCGAGGAGACATCATGACGCTGCGCATTGGCATCGGCTACGACCTGCACCGCTTGGATGCGGAAGGAACCTACATGATCCTGGGCGGGGTCCGGATTCCGCACAACCGGGGTTTCATCGCCCACTCCGACGGGGATGTGCTGGTGCATGCCATCATCGACGCCATGCTGGGGGCGGCGGGGCTGGGCAACATTGGCCAGCGCTTTCCCGACACCGACCCCAATCTGAAGGGCGCGGACAGCATGGTGCTGCTGGAACGCACCAAGCGGCTGCTCCAAAGCGCCGGGTTCGTCGTGGTGAACATTGACTCGTTTGTCATTGCGGAGGAGCCCAAGCTCACGCCGTACGTGGAGACGATGCGGCAGCGCATCGCCGAAACGCTGGACATCGAGAAGAACCGGATTTCCATCAAACCCAAGACCAACGAGAAGACGGGTGCGGAGGGTCGCGGGGAGGCGGTCAGCGCCCAGGCGGTTGTGCTGCTGGAAATGCGGTAGCCCCATGGCCGAGTATGATCCCTGGGCACCCTGGTATGACCTGATTCAGCCCGGCCTCCCCGGCGAGGCGGAATTCTACGTCTATGAGGCCGCATTGCGGCGCGTGCCCACGCTTGAACTGGGCTGCGGCACCGGCCGAATCGCCATTCCCATGGCCATGTCCGGCGTGGATGCGACCGGACTGGACCTCTCCCCCGCCATGCTGGAGCTGTGCGCGGAGAAACTGGAGACCTTGTCGCCCGTGAAGGGACGGCTCCGGCTGGTGGAGGCGGACATGCGCGCGTTTCACCTGCGCCGCAAATTCGGGCTCATTGTCATGCCCTACCGCTCGCTTATGCACTGCCTCACACCGGAGGATCAGCTCGCCTGCCTGAACTGCGTGCGGGAGCATCTGGCGGCCGGCGGCGAGTTCATTCTCAACCTTTGGGCGGCAACACCGGGTGAACTGAGCCTGCTGCATGACCATCCCCGCGGCGGACGGCTCAAGAAGATTGCCACCCATGTTGTGTCGCGCGCGGGCGCCACGCTAACCCACTACGCCGACTCCTGGCGCGACGACTATCGGCAACTGCTGCACGAAACGCACCGGGTGGTGGAGAAGACACCCGGCGGGCGCGTGCGGATGGATGAGCGCATGACGCTGACACGCACGTGGATTACCCCCCGCGAGATGGAGCATCTGGCGGCCCGGTCGGGATTTCGCGTGAAGGCGGTGCATGGCAGTTTTGACGGCGAACCCTTTGGCCCCGAGTCGACGGAAATGATCTGGAGGCTGGAGGCGTGAACCCGGACCACGCACACCAACTACGCAGTTACATCGCACCCGGAGCGCCCGCGACCCGCCGACCCTGCGACGGGACGGAAGCGCCGCTGCGCATCGAGTTCGGCTTCACGCCGCGATGGTACCGCGAGCGGCTGGGCATTGACTTCTCCGAACGCTGGCACCTGGACCCGCATTACCGCCGCGAAAGCGTGGTGGCCATGAAACGCGAACTCAACCGGCGCTTTCCGGGGCTGGGGCTTGGCGGTGCGCCGGAAAACACGCCCGCCAATCTGGACGGCGTGCACGGCGCGCTGCTCATCGCCCGCATCTTTGACATCCCGGCGGAGTACTACGCCGACAACTGGCCGGCGGCCACGCAGGAACACCTTACGGAGGCACAGATTGCGCGGCTGGAACCGCCCTCCCTGCCCGACACGCCTGTGTTTGCGCAGTTGCTGGAACAGATGGAGACCATCGGCCGCGATTACGGACGGATCGAGGGGTATCTTAACTGGCAGGGCGTGCTCAACAACGCGCAACGCATCCGCGGCCCCGAAATACTGACCGACCTGATGATCAACCCCGACCTGGCGAATCACCTCTTCGGTGTGGTCACGGAAACAATGATCGCGGGCATGAAAATCATCTATGAACGGCAAAGGCAAAGCGGCGTGGTCGTGCGCCATGCGACGGTGAGCAACTGCTTCGTCAACATGGTCTCGCCCGAAGCCTACCGGGAGTATCTTCTCCCTTATGACCTGCGCATCGCGGAGGCGTTTGAGCTCATCGGCATCCACAACTGCGCGTGGAACGTGGACCCCTACCTCGAAGATTATGCCACTGTGCCCAATATCGCCTATGTGGACATGGGGCTGAGTTCTGATCTGAACCGCGCACGGGAACTCTGCCCAAAAGCGCGCCGCGCGCTGATGTACACCCCCATGGACCTCGCCAACAAGTCCCTGGAAGCAATCGGCGGGGATCTGCGCCGCATCCACGCAGAACTGGGTCCGTGCGACGTGGTCATGGCCGACATCGACCACGAAACGCCGGACGAACGGGTGCTGGCCGCGGCCGCCCTGGCCCGGGAGATTGGCGGCACGTAGTATCCCATCCTTCCGGCGAACGCGCCATCCCACTCCCCAAATGCCTCATCCCACTCCCCAAATGCCTCATCCCACTCCCCAAATGCCTCATTCCACTCCCCGAATGTCTCATTCCATTCCCCGAATGCCTCACTCCACGCCTCGAATGGCTCGTTCGAGACCTTGAATGCCTCATTCGAGACCTCAAACGCGGCATTTGAAGCCTCAATAAGGTCGTTTGAAGCGTCCTTTGCGGCGGATTGGACCGCCCCCGAGGCGTTCTGAGTCATGGGAGAAACGATTTAAGTCGTTCAACCAAAGGGAGATAGGGCAAGGGAAAGATTTCCAGAGAATGCATCGGAAATTCCGGTGCCCGCTCAGGGCGTCGCCACCGGCCTGGCGGCAAGCGCGCGCGACACAGCAGCTCTCCGGTCCGGCCCGCATCCTTGAGGCACCGCGCCAGGACAGGGCCGGATTCTCCCGTCCGGGAGACAGGCGCCGACTGGAGTTTCGGTCAGGCGCACAGTACTGCCTGAGCACGACATGCAAAACTAAGGTGTCGCGCAGAAATAAGTTGACATATTTTTGACAATGGCTTATGCTTGGTGCATGGCTGACACGGCAATCGTGGAACAAATTCGACAGAAGTATTGGCTGCTTGCTCCGTCGAT
>CAIXUF010000663.1 GCA_903922535.1 Candidatus Hydrogenedentota bacterium | reverse complement strand
GGGGAAAACCTGCTCATGGCACCCGAGGGCAATATCGGTCCGGGATTGGAAGTGCGGCGCTTCCGGCCCAGGCTGCTTGAGGCGGCGACACGCTGTAATTTTCCGGTGCATTATGCCAGCGTCACCTATCGGACGCCCAAGGGGTGCCCGCCCGCGTCGGACCGGGTGCTGTTTGGACCCGATCCCCATTTCCCCTATCCGGACGGAAAGATTCCCGAGGCCGATTTCGAGGGCTGGGGAACGCAGCGGTCGTTCTTGTCCCACGTGATCCGCCTGCTTGCCCTTCCCTACACAGAGGTGGTCGTGCGCTTTGGTCCCGAACCCATACAAGGAACGAATCCCGTGCAGCTTGTCAATGAACTGCATCAGGCCGTCACCGGGATATTCACGCCGGTGCAGGGACACCCCGCCCAGACGGACCCGGCCATGTCATTTGTCCAGGCAGGGCTCGGGTGAGGCCCAGTCCCCCTCCATGTGCACGGGCATTCTAAACACGTGATCGCCCGGCCGGTTGCAGAAATAAAGCCGGGACTCGGAAGGCTGCCGCGTGTCCCCGTCGGCCCAGAAGGCGTAGAAATCAGGATGGGCATTCAGGGGACGCCGCACATGGGTATGGTTGTACCGGCTGTTCTCTGTCACCTGCCGTGACTTCAACCAGGTGGCACCGCCGTCATCGCTGGTCCACAGGGCAACCTCTCCTCCGGGATTGAACGGCTGGGGACCCGGTTCGGTCGGCCCAATAATGCGCCATTGGGTCTCCCCCTCAACATACAGGCTGCCCGAGTCATAATTGTTGTCCGAAACGGCGACCTCGGCGACGGCCCAATCCCTGCCGGTCCATCGGGCCACACGCCAGGTGTGCGGGCCGTTTTCCGGCCCCGGTTTCCATCCTTTACTGGTGACAAACAGGATGGCGGGCCGGCCCGAGGGGGTGTAGTTGAGGTCTTTCACGTAGACGAGGATCTGGTCGGCCGCGTAGTCATGGACCAGTGCGTTGCTGGCTGAACTGGTCACCGGCGTCTGCACCGATTCCCCGGCGGCGTTCTTCCAGGTCGCGCCCATGTCCCCGGTCTGCATGTAGTAGAGGTTGGTGCGGAAGTTCAGCCCCCTGCCTTTGGGATGGTGATCAAACGCGGTGCCCACTTTGTCGCCGAAAGGCCAGGAGACCTGGTAGTGCCCCTCTTCAATGTGCGCGTAGGAGACGGGTTCGGACCAGTGGACGCCGTCCGGGCTGGTGCAGGAGAAAAGCCCCCGGCCCTTGGCGTAGCGGGTGTGCAGGAACAGGAACCCTTTGCCCTCGATGTGCCAGGGCTGCGGATAGGAGAAGTTGGTCTCCCAGACCTGCTCGAAATCGTCGATATTGTGCGGCTTCCTGCTTTTGAAAAGGTAGGAGGGGCGCGCCGTACCGTGGGAACTGCAAAAGACCCACAGGTATCCTGCGTCGTCCATGGAAATGACCGGGTTGTCGTGCGCGTCGTCGGTCTTTTTGTCCATGAGGATGGTGGGGCGCGCAAGCTTGCCGGCGGCGTGGTCGTAGCATCCCGCCATTTCGAGCAGGGACTTTCCCCCGGGTGCCACACCGCCGTAAACGAAAAAGGTCTTGTCCGCCTTGGGCGCGTACAGGGCCATGGGAATGTGCTTCATGCAGTAGGTGCCCAGACCGCCGCTGTACTTGTAGACGTATTCGTCCTTCGTCGGCTCGTTTGAATACCAAATGCCCTGATAGCCATCGGCCTTGGGATATCCGCCGGCACGGCATACGGGGCATGGGGCCAAGATGGCAAATGCGAGACAGAGAAGAAAGAACCCCGGAAGAGACTTCGCTTTCATCGTCTGAATCCTTCTTGGCGAACAAGGTTTCAGGCACGGTGCGGCGGACAGGGCGGTCATTGGGTGTGCGCCACCCGGAACACGAACTCCCCGTTGCTTCCGGACGCGGCGGTGCCGCCGACGTCGTTTGGCCCTCCACCCCCACTGTACACTACGTAACCGTCCCCATACGGTTTGTAGCGCAGGGGCTGTCCGTCACATGGATCTGCCGGAACCGCGGGCAGGAAAGCGGGAACCAGCAGCCCCGCGTTTTCCGGAGTGACTCCGTTGGCCAGACGGTAACGCTCCACCGCCAGAGCTATCTGCGCGCTGCGCGCCTGCCCCATGCCTTTCACCAGGCATGTTTCTCCATAACACGCATAGCCAAGCATCGTGTTGACGGGGAAACCCAAGTCACGGGAATGGCTTCCGTTCTCCGATGCCGCCATCATCCGAAGCTGAGGCAGGGCTTCCCAGGGCGCCATGCGGCTGGCGTCTATTGCCTGCCCCATGACCGACAGGTATCTCCCATGATTGCCTGCCACGCGCATGAGCGCGGCGGCCATGGCGCCCGCCCCCGGCATCCACTCATTGAACCCGTGGATGTCCGAAAACCTGTATTCCGGGTGATCGAAATGAAACAGCGTCGCAACCCGCTCGCCCATCAGTGCCCGTGTGAGCGCGTCCCCGTCGTCGGCGGCATCCAGCGCGCGCTGCATTTGCGCCAGTTGGTCCTCCGAAAAGTTCGCCAGAGAAAGTATCTGGCGTATTCCCTCGCAGGTGGTCCTGTAACACTCCATCCGGGTGCTGAGCAGCGTGACCAGCGGGCTGTCGTACAGCGCGTTTCCGACGGCGAGTCCCGCGAGAACCGCCTCAAGCGCGCGCCCGGTGTCCCCGTCCTGCGCGGCCGCCAGCGCCTCCAACTGCAGCAGGATCGCGGCGCCCCGAATCTTTTCCCGGTCCGGAAGTCCGTCCGACCACCAGCCTTTGTCCAGGGTAACCGAAAACTGCGCCGCCGGCTTGTGCGCCGCCTCGTGCAGCAGCGCCAGCGCCTCCGCGTTTTCCGCAAGGCGCTCGTCCACCCATTTGCGAAACGCCTTCGTGGGCAGATTCCTTGCGGCATCGCCGGGCTCCTGCCCCGCATTCGGCCTCTTCGCTGCAGAGAAGGACTTTGTGTAGACTTCCGCGGCGTTCTGTTCCTTCGGCGGTTCCGGATAGCGCGCTCGCAGTTCCTGCGGCGTCACCGGTTCGCCTTTCGCGCGAATCGAGGCAATCTCCCTCTGAAGCGCCCGATCCCCCCGTCCGTTCACCACCGCAAGCGCCAGCACGGCCCCGCCAAAGAAGACAACGATGCCGAACAGCAGCCTGCGGCGATTGCGCCGCCAGGGATAGTCCCTATGTTCCGGCTTTGCCATGGGCCATGCACCTTTGTGTTTGATTCTCGATCAATCCGACGGACTGCATCAACAAGACCGGAATCCCGTCTCCCTATTCCTGCTTTGACGGATAGGTCACGCGAAACGCGACATCCAGGTTCTTTCCGGGGGTGTCTTGGCCGCCATCGTCCTTACGGTTCTCGCCGACGCTGTAGAAGGTGTAACCGCGGTCGTCGGCGACATAGCGGAGCGGCTGGCCGTCGAAGGGGTCCAGCGGCAGGCTGGGCAGAAACACGGGCACAAGTTCCGCGATCTGCGCGGGCGGGCGGCCGTTGGCCAGACGGTACCGTTCCAGGGCCAGCGCGGCCCGGGCGCCGAACAGGAAGGCGTCACCCCGTGCGGCTTGCGTCTCGCATCGCATGAGATTGGGAATGACCATCTCTGCAAAGCCGGGAATGAATGAACGCCGTGAAGACAGTTCCTTTCCCATGTTCTCCATTATGTCAAGGGCTTCCGGAACGGGCCGGCGGCTCGCATCAATCATGTCGGTCATGTACTTCAGGTAGCGTTCCCGGTCGCCGCTCGCCGTCATGGAAAAGCGGACCACTCCCGCTGCCAAAGAGGCCGCGCCGGGAAACCAGTTGTCCGCCTGCTGTATCTGCGGGAGGAACAACTGCGGACGCTCAAATGCAGAAAGGCCCGATGCCCGTTCGAAGATGAACGCATTTGTCAAGGCCTCCGGATCCCAGGTCTCCGCAACCGCGGCTTGCAGTTGGGCCAGTTGTTCATCCGAGAACGCGACCATCGGCAGCACGCGTTTCAGCGTGATACAGGCCATGGACCGCAATGCCAGCCGCATCATCTGCATGATCAGGGTCGGCGCTTCGCGCATTGGCCGGTCCATCGCCAACGCTGCGGCAACCGCGTCGGCGGCGCGTGCGCGGTCCCCGTCTTCGGCGGCCACGTAGGCCTCCATTTGAAGCAACTGTGCCGAGCCGCGCAATTGCAGCAGATTGGGAATCGGCGCTTCAAAGCCCTTGCCCAGGTCAAAATCGTACCGGGTTGCCGGGTTCCTTGCCGCCTCATGCAGGATGCTCAGGGCATCCGCATGGTCCGCCAGGTAGCCCTCCATCCACTTGTGGAGTTCCTCCGCGAAACGGTCCTGCGGCTGCGCTTCACTGATCTTGGTGATTTTGGCGCGGTAGTGGTTGTCGTCCAGTGCCGGTTTGAGCGCTTCACCCGCCTTTCCGTAGGTGTCTGCCGCGTTGTTCTCCCTGGGTGGCGCGGGAAAGCGTTGCGCAAGCTCATTGGGCGTTATCGGTTCTCCCTTGGCGCGAATGGCGGCAATCTGCTTTTCGAGGGACGATTCCCCCCGCCAGTTCACCACCGCAAGGGCCAGCGCCACCGTGCCGAAGAAAGCAAACACGATCAGCAGCAGGCGGCGGCGGTTCCTCCGCCATGGGTAGTCTCTGCGTTTGCGCTCCATCTTGTCCCTGGTTGTTGGACGTGATGCTTCACAGAACCCGTAATCCATGCCGTCATTGCGAGCAATGACGATGCTCCTCATTGACGAGGGTATTCTAACTCCTGCCCGCGCTTTCCGCCAGTGCCTTGCACTGCGCCTGCACCTCTTCGGCGGTCAGGGCACGGTCATAGAGTCTTAGCTCATCCAGCAGTCCCTCGAAATGAGACGCGTGGTCAATCTCGTAGTTGCCCAGGCAGAGGTGGAAGTCGTTGGTGTTCACCGGACCGGGACGGTCCATGGTTCCCTGTTCCACACCGTCCACGTAAATGCGGATCGTCCTGCCGTCGAAGGTGCCCGCCAGGTGCACCCAGCGGCCGGTCGGCAGATCGACACTGGCCTTGAGGTGGTGGCTCCAGTCGGTCTGGGGCACTTCGAAACAGGGCTTGCCGTCCACCACGCCGAGCCGGTAACCCGTGGCGGTGCCGCCCTGGAACACGCGGTTGAGTATCCATGTGTTGCCCTGTCCGGCGGCATCCGTCCTGACCCAGCAGGAAACGCTCACGCCCTGTGTCACCGAGAGCAGGACGTTCTTGGGCACCTCGACGCAGCCGCCGTCGCAGACCAGCGCGTTGCCATCGATGCCCGGCGCGCGCGCGGCCTTGCGCAGCAGGCCGCCCAGCCGGTGACCCGACCAGTCCATCGCCACGGGCGCGTCCTTGTCCTCATCGAAGGCCCACCACGCGATCATCCCCGGCTCCTGCACGCCGGTCTTGCTGACTTTCTTGGACACCTGTTTCTTGATGGACGCCTCGCGTTCCGTGAAGGCGCGGTAGGCCGTGTCGTAGGGGCCGAGGCCGATGTCTTCGGGAATCAGGTCGGTGTGCGGTTCGGGCGCGTTGGAGAACACCTCGCGCACGGCGTCGAGATAGCCGAAGCCGTATTCGCGGTAGGGCGCGATGTAGTGGCCCTCGCCCCATTCGTTCCAGTTGTCGAGAATCATCGTCCTGCTGCCCAGTTCATTGGCCGGGAAGGTGGCGATGATGTCCTTTGCCCTGCGCAGCAGCGTCTTGTATTCCGTTGGCGGTATCTTCCAGAGGGTGCCCTCGTCGTTCCAGCCGCTCCATGCCTGCGACACGGTGACCACCTGCGGCAGGATACCCATTTCCTGCGTCTTGTTGATGTACCCGATCTGTGTGTCAATGGCCCTCTCGGGCGTGGGGTTGTCGGGCACGTACCAGCAGTAGGCAAAGGTGTAGTCTAGGCCGATGCGTTTCATCAGTTGAAGCTGTTTTGGATCGAGACCGCGGTATTCGCCGAGCAGGTGCAACCCGTCAAACCCCGCATCTTTGCAGGCCTGCCGCATTTTGCCAAAGGCCTTGACGACGTTCTCCTCGCCGCCCAGATCGTCAATCAAGAACTCGGGGCGGTAGATGAAGAGGAGGGGCTTGTTGTCAATCTTCACGTAACTTGGGTGCTTGAAGTAATTGTCGATCCAGAACGGGAGCAGGTTCTCCATGAGGTCGTTTTCGTCGGACACACCCGCCACACCGCGCGACTGGTTCTCCCACATGATGGTGAACTTCATCTTGTCCTGAAACTTCGACTTGAACAGCGCGTCGTGGATGGCGCTGCTGAAATGGGTTTTCACCGGCCCGCCCTGGCCGGCCCGGTACCAGCAGTAGATGAAGTACGACACGCCGTGCTCGACGGCCCATTTCGTTTCCCAGTCCGACACCTCGGGGTTTTCCTGCGCATAGAAGCCCAGCGCCGGCGTCCGCTCGGGATGCTTGATCAACTGCGACCACATGAAGGGCTTGTCGGCCTCCCACAGCGGGCAGTGGTGCGCACCGATGAGCACGTCGGTCTTTGCCGGCACCGGCTCGGGGATATAGGCCGGCGGGTCCATATGAACCGGAGCAAGAAAGTTCATGGGAAGCACAGCCGGGGGGACCGCGGCCCCCCCGGCGTCAATCTCCAGCCACAGTTCGCAGGTCATGGCCGCATCGGCTTCGACCTGCCAAAGCAGTTCCATTTCATCCATGCCATCAATTGCAACGTCCTGGGAAGGGTTGCCCTCCGCGCAGCGCACGCCTTCAGGAAGAATGATCCTGGCGGCAACCGATGCCGGGGCTTCGCCGGCATTGGCGACGACCGCGCGAATGCCCGCCGACCTCCCGGCCCGGCTGATGGGTTTTACCGGAAGGAAAGAGCGTATCGACACCGGACCGGCCGCTTCCGCCGTTTGAGCCCCGGCGTTCAGCGCCGCCGCCGCAATGCCCAACACAGTCAGAACGGAGCGGATGCCCTTTTTCACTCATGCCTCTCTTTCGTTGGAGTGCCCGCAAACTTTTGCGCCAGACTCTTCTTTTCGGCCTCGGGCACGGAGGCCATGTAGGCGGCCTTGCCGCCATGAGGCACCAGCGGCGGCGACTTGAGGCCGTGCCACTTGGGCCACAGAAAATCGTCGATGGTCTCGCGGATATAGAACCCGGTTGTGGCCGCGCCGCGCAGCGGGGTCTCCTCTGTCTCACGGCGGGTCAGGGACCGGTAATAGGCCTCGTATTTGTAGGCGTCCTCCATGGGCAGCGGCTTTCCCGCGCGCAGGGCGGTGACCGTCATGGGCGCGCTTCCCGCCTCATCCGTGCCCGGTTTGGCGCCCCACCGCAGCTCGGGCGGGTGGTTGGGATCGAAGGACATGTCGTAGAGCCGCCGCTCTATGTCTCCCAGTGAAAGCGTCCGCTTCTCCCCCGAGGAGGCGGTGTATTCCAGTTTGGTTTCGTCAAAGATGCGGTTCTTTTCGATGACCGCCGCGAAGGCAAGATCGGAATGGTTCCAAATGGCGTCCTTGCGCAGCCCCTCCAGGTCCACGTAGTCCTCCTTCGTGTCATACCAGGACAGCGTCCGGTCGAGCGCCTCGCAAAAGTCGAAATAGTGCGCCCGAAATTCGGCGTCGGTCAGCGCCGTGGCATGTTCGCCCCAGCGACCGCCTGCCCGGTAGATGTTTTGCATGTCCGCCCCCTCGGGAAACGGGATGGGGCCGTTCTTTTGCACATCGCTCCAGGCGCGCTGCACGGCCTGCTCCCGTGCCGCCAGCAGATCTCCCGCCTCCTTCGCATAAGTCCGGATGAGATCCGCCACCTTGATGGGTGCGGGCGTGCTCAGGCGGTAGCGGATGAACTGGTGCATGCTGTCGAAGCTCAGGCCGTTGTCCGTTATCCCGCCCTGCTTCACCAGTTCCTCAAACTTGTCGTACTGCTCCGTGGACCAGCCGAACTCTTTCATCTCCTCGTCTGTCCGGCGGCGCACGCGTTTCACTTCACCCGACTTGTCCGTCTCGGCAATCGGATAGCGCAGCACGCGGAAGCCGCGGAAACATCCGGCGTATTCTTTACCGGCGCTCTCGGAGTGCTTCGGGGTCAGCCCGCTCACCGCGTTCATCCCGTTGAACGTGTACAAATCGCGCGAGACCGCGACCGTCGCGTCGAGAAAGCGCGGCTCGCCGTGGGCGTCCACATGGGCCAGCACCAGCACGTGGCCGTCCAGGTAATACACGCAGCCCGGAAGGAGGTGCTCGCGGTCAATGGCCACCGGGCAGGAGTCGGACTGTTCGGCGTTCTTGCCGAAAGGCTCGACGCGCATGTTGCCCGTGCAAACGCCTTTGACGCAGTCCACAAAGAATTCATGGGGCGAATCGTAGTCGAAGCAGCTTGAGCCGCCGACGGGAATGGTGCTGTCGGCGGTGCGCAGGTCGCCGCCGTCAACGGCCCGCACATGGCTGATCATGAAGGGCAGCCCGCGCCGGCACGAATAGTAGGCGGTGAGGGAAATGACCAGCTTTTGGCAGTCCACGATGCCGTGCATGGCACGGATCGAATCCATGTCCACCTGGGGATTGGAGGGATCGCCGGCAAAGGCGGGATCGAGCAGCAGGTTCATTTCCGGATCGGTGAGCACCCGCTCCAGTTTTGCGAGGCGCTGTTCCGTGGTGCCGCTTGTCTTCTTCTCGTAGATGCGGCCGATCCAGCGGGCGAAGAGGCGCGTTTCCGCCGCGTTCCACTGCCGGTGCAGCGGCCATGCGCCGCCCTTGGAATGGATGGAGGCGGGATTGACGTCCTCGGCCCGGACAAGGCCGCAAAGCGAAAGCCCCATGAGGACGGCCACCGCGGCGGTGCACAGTCGGTGTGCGTGCATTCTTTAACCTCGTGCGCGCTCCGCTAGACCAGCGGCTGCGTCGCGTAGGACCACTTGCCCACCTGGGCGTCCAGCTTGTCGCGGACGGGATAGCCCGAAGTGAACATGGTGCGCAGATAGCTTCTTTCGGTTTCGCGCTGGCCGATGCAGCGGTAAAAGGCCTCCAGCCGGAACGCCTCCTCCATGGGCACGCGCTCGCCGCACGGCACGGGGGTGACGGTCTGCACGGCCGTGGCGCGCTCGGCGGTGCCGAAAGGCGCGCCCCAGCGAAGCTCGGGCGGATGGTTGGGGTCGAAGGACAGATTATAGATCCGCTGTTCGAGATCGGCCAGCGTCAGCTTTACCTTCTCGCCTTTTGAGTTGGTGTACGCCATCGACCGTTCGGCGAAGATGCGGTTCTTCTCGGCGATGAACGCGGCGGCGAGGTCGGCCTGGCTGTGGATCTTGTACTTCTCCAGCCCCGTCAAATCCACAAACGACGGCTTTACGCCGAACATG
>CAIXUF010000662.1 GCA_903922535.1 Candidatus Hydrogenedentota bacterium | reverse complement strand
CACCTCGTGCTGGCGGCCCGGCCCAGGGACGCGGACGCGCTCATTCTGGACGGCATCACCGACCGGGCGCAGAAACCAAACAGCATGGCGCCGACGCGCCTGCCGCTGGAAGTGCGGATCTGGCCGTCCAACCCCGAGGCACTCGTCTTTCTCTGGTCGACGGCCGACAAGCCCAGTCTGCTGCGCGATCCTGGCACCGGCCAGCCCGCCCGCTGTCAGGTCACGCCCAAAGGCGCCGTCTGGTATGACCATGCGCGCGCCATGTCGCTGCGCGGGGGGACGTATGTCGTCGAAGGCTTGACCAATCAATTCGCCCGCGCCGCGGCGCAAACCAACAGTTTCACCATTGAATTGACCGTCACACCGTTCGACACGGACAGCGATGTCCTGCAGTGCGTGCTGTCAACCGGACTGTACTGCCGCAAGGGCACCCTCCTCTTCCGCGGGGACGGCAAGGAAGTTACGCTCGGACGAGTGTCAGCCAATAACACCAGCCACCTCATCATCGTCGGCACGCCGACACGCTTGTTCTGCTATCGCGATGGCGACCTGGTCGCCAGTCCGGAGATGCCACAGGCCCCGCGCCAGTTGCCCACCGGCACGCTGACCATCGGAGGCGACCCGGCCGGCCACCTGTTTCGGGGAACCGTGGAAGGCATCGCCCTGTACGCGCGGGCGCTCAGCGCGGAGGAAGCGAAGGTCAACGCCAAGGCGCGCACCGCGCTGGGCACGGCGCGCACGCCGGTGGAACGCAGCGGCTGCTGGGCCTCAGTCGCCGCGCAATCCAAATTGCCCGGCATCCAGGAGATCGCTCCTTACACGCGCGCCCTGGCCGTGAACGAGTACAACGTGCCGACCGGCGGCGGCAAATCCAGGAAGATCCGCGCCGCACACTGGGTCATGCTCGACAAGCAATACACGCGCATCGCCCAGATTTGCCCCCGTGGAGACACCGAGCTGACGCTCGAGCCGTACGCCGCCAACCCCCAGTTGGAGGGCGAGTTCCTGTGCGACAACCTCGATCCGAATCCCGACGTTCCACTGTACTTCTGCCCCGACGTGCGGCGGGTGACACGTGGCGGCACACCTTGCTGGAACCTGGTCGGCCCCTTTACCTTGGCGGACCCGAAGAACATCGGCGCTCCGGCCGACATCGAGGGCCTGGCGACACCGGACAAGACCTATGCGCTGAAAGCCGGGCAACAGTGGAAGACTGTGTCCCTGGCACCAACCGGCGACGGCTACGTTGATCTGCGAGACACCTTCGGCGCGACGGGCAACTGCGCCTACGCCCTGGTCTACATCAAGTCTCCCACCAACCGCCCGGCGTTGCTCTCCATCAACAGCGAGTGTCCGGTGAAAGCATGGGTGAACGGAAAGGCCATCCTGACCGGCCAGCCCGACCGGTTTCCGCTGCGCAGCCAGTATCGCCAGCCCATCGAAACCACCTATGGCTGGAACGAGGTGCTGCTCAAGATCACCCGTGCGGGCGAATTCTGGGGGTTCAACGCCGACGTCCTGAGTGCTGACGGCCGCGAGACCGGAGACATTGAATTCACCACTTCCCCCGGCCAGCCGTCCATGCGCTGCTTTTAGATTTCGCGTGCGCGAATCTATCTTTTGAGTCGCATGTTGCGATGTGCGTCTGATAGCGCAGAACTGTAGGGTCGGCTGTCCTCAGCCGATCTACGGGCATGCGCTGGGGACAGCGCACGCTACAATTGCGCACGTGCCTGATTCGAAAGTGTGTCCGTCTTTACGGCAGGATATGCACGTCCCTGACAAAGGCATTGGTCTGCAAGCCAAGGGCCTTTGCGTCCGTGACCGCCGACTGCCCGGCCAGGTGGATGTTGCGGAACGTGACATTCCGGACATCGTGCTCTGCATCCACGCCGCGGATCTCGGAAGACAGCATGTGTCCGCCATGGATCGTCACATTCTCCACGGTTACATCGCGAACCCGCCCGCGTTCCGGGTCATGCCCCCAGCAGTCCTGCGTGATCAAGAAACGGGCCAGCGTGGTCTCGCTGGTCATCGGAGGGCGCGAATCGCCGGAACGGGCGAAATCTGCCAGGCCCGAAATCTCAATACCCGCGAACGCGACATCGCTGACAATGGCGCCGTCCGAGAGATGGATGCCCAGGCACCAGTTCCGGGCGTAGATGATATCGCAGTTCCGCCAGGACACGTGCTGGATGGGGGATCGCGTCTCGTACGTGACACCGAAACAATATCCCCAGTCGTTCCAGACCGTGCATGCCTCCACGGCAATGTTCTCGGCGGGCGCGTTGGGCTGGGTTGTCTTGACCACGATGCTGTCGTCGGAGTTACGCACGAAACACCGGCGAATCTGCACATTCTTCGAATTGACGCTGTTGATGCCGTCGCTGTTCAGGCGACCGCTGATCAGCCGCAGATCTGTCACCCGCACCTCGTCCGAATGGTCAATCAGCACGTTCCAGTTGGGTGAATCGCGCAGGACGATGCCCTCCAGGCGCACGTTCCGGGAGTTGCGGACGCCGATCAGGGTTCGCCCCGGATGGGGAATGAGGCTGCCGTCCAGGATGCCACGCCCGCAGATTCGGACACCGGTTGCGTGGTTCACGTTGAAGACCGTGCCGGAATGAAACGTGACCTTCCACTTGTCGCTCCACTCGCCCTTGTCGCCGGGCGGCAGCACGGCTTTCACGATGGCGCCACCGGCCAGGTAGACGGTCTGTCCGTCCTTCACATCGATCGACTGCACCTCGTGAATGCCGGGCCCGAAATAGATCACGCCCGGATCACCCGCAAGCGGCGCATCCTTCTCGGGCTCCCCGATGAAAAGATGCAGCGGCGACTGATCGCTGCCATCGAGGATCACCGTCAGATGCCGGGGCTGCGGGACGGAGAAACGCACACAACCGTTGGTCACCTCCGGCGTGATGCCGGCCCGCACGGGAAGCACCGTGGCCGTGCGAAACGGGCGCGCCGGACGAACCGTCACCTGCGCCGGCCGCCGCAGATCGAACATCGCAAAGGATGCCTGCTCGGACGGTGCCCCGGGAGCGTGTGACCAGAGCCCCTCTTTTTGCAGGATCGCCGTACGGACCGCCGCCGTGTAAACAAACACAGGGGTGGCCTCAACCGTCACGACATAGGCCGGCGATGGGGATTCGGACGGCGGTGCCGGCCAGGTGATGATTGCGTCCAACATAGAAGCCTTTCAGTTGGGTACTTAGCGTGCCTGATTTGCCTTCATGTTTACGCTGAATGCCTGCCCTGTCGAGT
>CAIXUF010000661.1 GCA_903922535.1 Candidatus Hydrogenedentota bacterium | reverse complement strand
GCGGTGGCGGTCCTTCTGTATGAGAACGGGGCGGACATGGCCTGGGTTGGCGCGGCTGCGGGGCCGGCCGGCGGGTTGTCCTGGACCGTTCCGGCCACGGTGGCGGCGGCCGCTGACTACAAGATCCACGTCATCTACGGTGACAACAACGCGTTCAACGATCTGAGCGATGCAACCTTCACCATCGCGGCGCCGGGCGACGCGCCGGTGCTCACGGTGGCCGCGCCGAACGGCGGCGAGACGCTGGTGGTGGGTGAAACTTACGCCATCACGTGGACCTCGGCCAATCTTACGGGTGCCGTGGCCGTGCTTATGAGCGAGAGCGGCACGGACACGGTGTGGGTTGGCGCGGCCGCGCTTGCGGACGGGCAGATCCTGTGGACGGTCCCGACGTGGGTGAATCCGGCCGCGGACTACAAGGTCCACCTCATTGCGGCGGTCAACAACGCGGTGCAGGATGTGAGCGACGGCACGTTCACAATAACGCCGTAAGGCACTTTTCTCCCGGCAAGCCGGGAAAGCGTGCGGACCAACGATTAGCCGTGGGCCTCCCGACCCCGTTGGGGTGGGGAGGCCCACTTGTCACTTCCAGGACAATACAGCCGGACAGAATTGGCCAATTGTTGCCGGGAATTCACTGTGTGTTGATTGGCACATGTCAGGAGTTGTGGCGGATGGAGCAGGGCGGGAAACATTGTTAAATCCGAGCAGAAAGATGATATCGCGCCATGTTCCGTTTCGTTTCGGCCACGCCGACCCCCTTTTATTGGCTGATCGGTCGGCGGCGGCGCGGCGCTGCGGGATGCACACCCACCAAATGGTGCGGATAACATTGCGTGTCCTGCGGTTTTCTGCTACACTCCGCCCGTTTTGTTGTACGACTGGAGCACCTCATGATCGAGCAACGTTTCATCGAAATGATTGCGTCGGAGGTCGGCGTGGAACCCGTCCACGTGGCCGCCGCCGTCGGGCTTCTGGACAAGGGCGCAACCGTGCCGTTCATTGCGAGATACCGCAAGGACGTTGTGGGCGGCCTGGATGAGCTTCAGATTGAGGCCATAGAACGGCGCAATCTGGAATGCATCGCCCTTACGAACCGGCGCGACGCGGTGCGCGCGAACGTGCAGGCCGCGGGCCGGATGACCGAGTCGCTGGCCGCGGCGCTCGACGTGTGCACCGATCCCCTGGTGCTCGAGGATCTTTATCTCCCCTTCAAGAAGACGCGGCACAGCAAGGCGGCCAGCGTCGCCTCGCAACGCGGGCTGGACCCTTTTGCCGATTATCTCTGGATGCAGGTGGCGCATCCCGGCCCGGTTGATTTCGTGGCGGAAAGCCACGTCAATCCGGAGCATCAGATCCTCTCCAAGGAGGAGGTGCTGGACGGGGGGCGCCACATTCTTGCCGAGCGGCTTGCCTGCGACCACGAGATGCGCAGACTGGTCCGCGAGCGCATGTGGGAACACGGCCGCATCACGTCGGCCGCCACAAAATACGCCGGCGAACAGCGCAAGCGCTTTGAGCAGTACTTTGAGTACGGCAAACCGCTCAGGGATGTCGACCCGGCAACCCTGCTGACGCTGTTGCGCGGCGCCCGCATCGGCGTGCTTCGCGTGGAGCTGGCGGTCGATGAGGACGCCATGGTCCGCGAACTGACGGCCCGTTTCGTCAAGGAACCCGGTTCGTCCTTTGAACCTGAAATTGAGGCGGCCGTGCGCGACGCCTACCGCCGCCTGCTCTGGGTGGACATCGAGAGCCAGGTCATGGCCACGGCGCGCCGTGTTGCCGACGAGCGCTTGGTGTTCTCGCTGCGCGGCCAGGTGGAGGCGGCGCTGATGGCGCCGCCCGTCGGGCCCGTGCCCGTAATCGCCGTGCACACTGACCGTTCCGGCGCGGTGGTGCTGGCCGCGCTGAATGAGCGCGGCGAGTGTGTGGAGGCCGCGCAGGTGGAAAGCACCGAAAGCGAGACGGCGGGCGCCGTGCTGGCGGTGAAACTCCCCGAATGGATGGAGCGCCACGGCATCCGCGCGGTGACTGTGGGCCACAGCGGACCGGGACGGCAACTGGCCCGTTCGCTGAACATGCTGCTGCGCGAGAAGCGCATCAATGGCGGCTGGGTTGCCTTTGCCGGCGAGGCAGGCCTGAGCGCCTATTCCGTCTCCCCGTCGGCCGTGCAGGAAATGCCCGATTTCGATCCGCCGCGCCGGGCCGCCGTGTCGCTGGGCCGCCGTTTCCAGGATCCCATGGCCGAGATGCTCAAGGTGGAGCCGCGCGCTCTGGCCACGGGCACGCAGGCCCATGACGTCAACCAGCGCCGTCTGCAGGAGGCGCTGTACCGCACGGCCGAATACTGTGTCAACCGGGTCGGCGTGGATCTGAATTCGGCCCCGGTGCATCTGCTGCGCTTTGTCTGCGGCATTCAGATGGGCACGGCCCAGAATCTCGTGGTTGAGCGCGAGAAGCTGGGACGCTTCGCCGACCGCACCCAGTTGCTTGCCGTGTCCGGCATTGGCGACAAGACCAGTGAACAGTGCGCCGGTTTCCTGCGCATCTCGGGCGGCACCGAGCCGCTGGATGCCACGCGCATCCATCCCGAGGCCTATGCCGCTGTCAAACAGGCGGCCGAGGCAGCGG
>CAIXUF010000660.1 GCA_903922535.1 Candidatus Hydrogenedentota bacterium | reverse complement strand
TGGGAGGCGGCCTACAAGCATGAGTGCCACATTACGGAATGCATAAACAGGCTTTATGCGAAGGCGTCGGACCTGAAGGATCCGGCAACCCTCCAATTCCTTGACTGGTTCGTCAATGAACAGGTCGAGGAAGAGGCGAACACAAGCGAGATCGTGGCGCAGATGAAGATGGTGAAGGACGCTCCCGGTGGTTTGTTCATGCTTGACCGTGAGCTCGCAGCCCGCACCGCGGGGGGAGCCGGAGCAGCCTCCGAGCCTGCCGCAAACTGAGAAGAGAGCAAGGGGAATAAACGGCTCCTGGTATTGGTTCCCATTTTCATTAACGCCTCTGAAAGTCTATGTAAAAGTGTTATTGCGCGGCTTCAGAGAATGCGATCTTTACCACCAACCCCGAGCAGAAGGAGATTAGGCCATGCCAGTACAGGTAACGCAGGCGGCGCCCGAATTCAAAGCCACCGCGGTGATGCCGGACAACACGTTCAACGAGAACTTTCAACTGTCCGACTATCGTGAAAAGAAATACGTGCTGCTGTTCTTTTATCCGCTGGATTTCACATTTGTGTGCCCATCGGAGATCATTGCCTTCAACCAGAGGCTGAAGGAGTTTGAAGAGCGCGGCGTGCAGGTGGTTGGCGCGTCTGTCGATTCGCAGTTCAGCCACTGGGCCTGGAAGAATACCCCGATCGAAAAGGGGGGGATTGGCGCGGTTCAGTACCCGCTTGTGGCCGATATCACCAAGCAAATTTCGCGGGACTACGGGGTGCTCTTCAATGAGGCCATCGCCCTGCGGGGGCTGTTCCTGATTGACAAGGCGGGAATTGTGCGCCACATGCTGGTTAACGACCTGCCCCTGGGCCGCAGCATTGATGAGGCGCTGCGCGTCATCGACGCGCTTCAATTCACGGAAGAGCACGGCGAGGTCTGTCCGGCGAACTGGCGAAAGGGACAGGCGGCCATGAAGCCGACCGCTGCGGGTGTTGCGGACTATCTGAGCGCACACGCCAAATAATAGGAAGAACGCACAGCACAGGCGGTGTTGGCAGCATGCCGGCACCGCCTGTGCTCTTTTTGGGGTTGTATTCCCGGACTACTGGCGGGTGGAAGAACCAGTACTGTAAGGGGCGAAGCAGACTTTCGAGGATCAGCGCACGACAATCGAAGCGTCCACAGGAAATACCCCGTCAATATGGCCCTTTTTCGCGTGCAACCACCGCCAACGTGACTAGAAACATCTTGCGTCCCCACGTTTCGATGCGGTATCCTTTGCGCGCGGGGAAATGATCGGATGCCGTAAGCGCCTGGCACTGTCGGCACCGGCTCCGCATGTGCGGTTTCTGGAGCGTGTTTTTGTCCAGTTCACAAAACAAATGCGGAATATTTGTGTCAAACACGAAGCTTACAGGATTGGATATTGTCGGGGATGTCATCCGGGAGAACTATGATCTCGGCGTGGTGAACACCCCGCAGCAACTGGAAACAACGCACCAGCGCCGTCATCGGAAAATGCTGGTGGAGACCGGTGCGGGGCTGTTTCTCGCCAAGACTTACCGGAATGACCCGACCACGGTTGACTCCCTGTATTTCCAGCACCATCTCTCGACGCATCTTGACCGCAAGGGCCTTCCCGTTGCCCACATTCAGCGCACCCGCGACGGGCACAGTTTTGTATTGCGGGACACCTGGTGCCTTGAACTGCAGGAGTATGTTGAGGGGCATTGCATGCATGTCACCGCAGCCACGCTCGGGGTTTCAGGATCCGCCCTTGGCCGTTTTCATCAGGTCTGCCAGGGGATGCCCGTGCCCCCGCGCGATGCCCGGAAGTGGCGTTTCAGCGAGGTTCCCAGGGAAACGTTTGAACGCTTCTTCACGCTTGCAAGGGATGAGCGGGACGACGAGGCCACGACGCAGCACTGCAACAACATCGTGATTTTTCTGAAAGAGGCCGCGGAGGTTCTGGACATAGACAAGCGCTATGCCTTTGAAACGGGGCTGATTCACGGCGATTGGCACGGCGGCAATCTTCTGTTCCAGGGGGAGGAATTGCAGGCGATCATCGACCTGGAGTTCTCCGGTGACGGATGCTATCTCGAGGACATCTCCTACGCCGTGTCCAATTTGTGCATTCGAACGACCACGAGCACGGAGAAGATGGAGTTCCGCACAGAAACGCTGCTGGGCGCCTACCAGAACCACCGGACGCTTTCCTATGCGGAGCGGGTTGCGCTGTTCTACGCTGTGGGCGTCAAGCATGTGACGACGGTATGCTACCAGACGCCGCAGCAGGGGGGGCGTGTGGCGGGTTACTCTCCGGCACAGTGGATGGCCATTCTGGATGTCCAAACACGGTGGCTGGCGGAGCAGTCGCACCAGGCCC
>CAIXUF010000659.1 GCA_903922535.1 Candidatus Hydrogenedentota bacterium | reverse complement strand
GGTACGACAACCGCACAATACGATTTACAAGAGTTGGAATTGGGGAAACCATACAGCACAGCGCAGACGTTCGTGTGATACAGATGATTCCACACCTTGAAGAACTGCTTACCGATGGTGTACCGCTGTATTCCAGAGAACATGTTCGTGAGAACAAGAACGACAGTATACGAGCTTGGCACTATTATGCGACGCCGGTTCAGGTGGGTACTGATGGAACCCGACAATATGTGAGGTTGGTTGTTCGGGAAGACGTGAATGGAAACTGCTATTTCGACAACGATGTAACGGCTGTAGAAGACCTGAAAAACGGAAAAGCCGTTCCGAACAGGCTACCTGAACCAAACTCAAGGCCAATTCGAAACGACTTTCCTGCACATAGTCTACCTGAATGGTGGCATTCTGTCAAGCGCCCGTCGGTGCTGCTGGACGAGAACGGCGAGCCGATGGTGGTGTATCACGGGACAGGGGCAACCTTTGCCACCTTTGACAATCCAAAGGGGAAACTTCACTGGTTTACGAATGAACCCGCTGTTGCCGATGATATTGCCGGCAGTCAGAATGGGGAAAAGGTGACGGAATGGACGAACCAAGGGTTTAAGGAACGAACCCTTGGCCATTCTCAAACAATGCCTGTTTACCTCCGGATGAAGAATCCTTACATTGACAAGACCGGCGGCATTGCGCAATGGGGCGGACCAAGGGTTAACGAGGTTCAGCACCTCATTGAGCGGGGCTATGATGGGATAATTGTTCCGGAAACCCGCCTTGATTTGCCGGATACTGAACGCGGGGATTCTATAAAACAGGACGGCGGGAACTACGGTCTGAATGGTGAACGCCACACCCTTCCATCTCAGTTTGCTGTTTTTGAACCGGAGCAAATCAAGTCGGCCATCGGCAACCGGGGCACGTTCGACCCGAAGAACCCGGATATACGTCATTCCAGCGCCCGTCGGCCGGTGAAGATCGAGGACATCCTCAAGCCGGTGGCGCTGCCGGAACTGACGGGGCTGGCGCGGGACCTGTTGGGTAGCACGCCGGGGATCATGGAACGCCTGCGCATCCACGGTGGGCGTGCCCTGGGCGTATTCCACGGGACAGAGGGGGCTGCGACGCCATCGGGCAAGATTGACCTAAAAGCGGACATCTTCATTGGGCCGCAACTGGCCGCCAAGCGGACGCGCACCGCCCCCACGGCGACGGATATGGCCGCGTTCCGGGATGAGGTGTTGAAAGCGTCCAATGTGGACCCAGAGTCCCTGGTCATCCGCCGGTCGAAGAACGGGACGGCGTTCGGGATGATTGCCTACCAGCGGGACCATGACTTTGCGGGCGTGATTCTGGGTCATGAGATTGGCCACGCGGCGGGATGGATGGACGACAACACACTGAAGCGGGGCAACATCCTGGGGCATATCGCGGCGCTGCACCAGTATATGACCTCGACTCTGGGCAGCAGCGGCGCGGCCACGCTAACCCCGGATGAACGTGCGCAGATGCGCAAGGACGCGATCGCCGAGGTTCGGCAGTCGATGAAGTCCACGGACGCGGGTTTTGCCAAGGCGGCGACGGAGAATCTGCGGGACCGGATCGCGGCGCGGGGCCTGTTCGACAAGAACGAAATCCGGGACGAACTGAAGGCGCTGACGCACTGGTGGAGTCCTTTTGACGCGGACAAGGCGGACAAGAAGTACAAGGACTACCGATATTCGGCGAAGGAGCTGTATGCCGAGGCGCTGAGCGTGATGTTCAACCAGCCGGAACAGTTGGCGGAGCGGGCTCCGGCGTTCATGAAGGCGTTTCAGGAGTTCGCAGAGTCGCGTCCGGAGGTTAAAGAGGCACTGGACGGCATCCATCAGCAGATTGCCATGGGGAGCACCGCGGAGGCCCGCTTGGCGCGGGAACGGCAAGCAATGGCCATGGACGAGGCACGACGGACGGAGATTGCCGGGGAACGGGCTGCGGCGAACAAGACGGGATGGCGGGGCTTGCCGAAGGAACTGGCGTGGTGGGCCTGGGACAACAACACCTATGTGCCGCAGGCGGCGAAGAAGGCGATGATGGACGTGGCCTACTTTGGCGTGTTTCTCAGAAACGGGCAATCAGCGTTTGAAGGCCTCCACCAGCGCGTTCATCCGGTCCCCCGACTGAATCTGGCACACGTCTTCAAAGCCCGCCGCTGTGAGTGACTCCCGTATCTCGTCAAAGGTGTAGCAGTTGCCACCGGTGGTGGCAACAAGCATATTCACCGCGAAGATGGCGCCACCCTCCGGTTCCGTCCGATCCGGCGACAGGACGTGGTCGCGGATCAGAATTCGACCGCCAGGAAGCAGCGCGTCGTAGACTTTCCGGTAGAGGTCCACATTCTGCTCCGGGCTGTTCTGGTGAATGATGGCGGACAGGAGCGCCAAGTCATGCCCGGACGGCAGGGGGTCCTTGTAAAAGTCGCCCGCGGCAAGGCTGATGCGCGGCATCAATTCGGTCTTTTCCAGACGCTTTCGCGCGAGTGCAATAACCTCCGGCCGGTCGAACACGGTAGCCCGCATGGCCTTGTACTTCGTCAGAAAGGCCTCGGCATAGGTCCCGGTGGCGCCGCCGACGTCAAGCAGCCGGAGCGCCTGGCCGGCCCGGGCCACCTCGGCGATGGACCGCGCCGCATAGGCCCCCACCACGTGCATCGCGCCGATGAAGGCCTCCAGTTCCGCCGGGTCCTCAAACACCACGCCGGGACGTTCTGCGATGCCCTCCTGCACAATTCGGGTCAGTTCGGACCAGCGCGGCCAGAGCGTTGCAGCGTGTTTCACCATGGGCAGAACCGATTTCGGCGAATTGGCCGACAGTAACTCGGCGATGTCCTTGGGACAGCAGTAAAGATCTCCGTCCTTCGAGAGAAGCCCCAAAGCGCTCATCGCGTCCAGCAGTATGCCCGTTCCCCGCACCGATGTGTTCAGCGACGCGCAGACGTCTGCAAGGGTGTTGGGCGACTCAGCCAAAAGGGCAAATACCCCCAGTTCAGCACCGGTAAGCAGAATGCGTGCCTCCATGAAATCCCGCGACAGGCCCAGCAGTGTTTCCGAATTCCAGACTCGCATGACTGTTCTCCTTTTCGGGGTCCAAAGAAATTCCGCGTGCGGCATTCTATCACGTCAGGACATCCGCAGTTCACGCCAACCTCCTGCGTTTTGGTCCCTTCGGCTTTGCCAAGGACCACGCGACCACAGGACGCGCTTTCGAATGCGCGACGTGGACTCAGGGGGCCGCGCAATGGTAACCTGCTGGGAGCGTTCCGGATACGCTTACATCCGGTGACACTCAGGCGGAAAGGATCAAAGCGTGAAGATTCGCAAGGCAGTCATCACTGCGGCGGGCAGGGGAGCCCGGCTCTATCCCGTTGCGGACACCGTTCAGAAAGCCATGCTGCCCTTGGTGGACCGCGACGGGCTCGCCAAACCGATGATGCAAATCATCGCCGAGGAGGCCATTGAGAGCGGCATTGAGGAAATCTGCATTGTCTGCGCCCCCGGCGACGAGCAGCAGTACCTCAATCAGCTCCGGCTGCTGCAGGAAAACCTGCTCCACGCCTGCCAGGGGGCAGAATGGGCCCAGCAGCAGGCGGCAAAGCTTGACAATATGGTTCGCAGGCTCTGTTTCGCCGTGCAGAAAGAGCCGCTGGGTTACGGGCACGCCGTCTATTGCGCGCGCGACTTTGTGGGCGGCGAGTCCTTTCTGCTTCTGCTGGATGACCATCTGTACATATCGGCACTCAGGAACAAACGCTGCGCGGAGCAAGTCATCAGCCTTGCCGAGCAGGAAGACAGCGCGGTGTCCGCCGTCCAGGCCACTCGGGAGCATCTCGTGGGGTATTACGGGACGGTGAGCGGCAAGCGCATACCGGACGTTCCCGGTGTGTACCAGATTGAGCGCATCATCGAAAAACCCTCGGTCAGCATGGCCGAAACGCTTCTCCAAACACCGGGCCTGCGCAACGCCTACTACCTGTGCTTTTTCGGCATGCATGTCCTGCCGCACCGCATTTTCGACATTCTTGGCGCGGCCATCGAAAAGAGTGACGCGCATTCCGTCAACGCCGGCGAAGTGCAGTTGACGCCGGCGCTCCAGGAACTGGTCAACCGCGAGAAATGCCTAGCCATTGAGGTCGCCGGTTCCCGTTATGACATCAGCACCAAGTTTGGGCTCATGCAGACACAGTTGGCGCTCGGCATGGCCGGCAGCGACCGGGATGCAGTGCTCCGAACCATCATCGAGCAGATTGCCGAGGCCAACCGGCCGGCCATTTCGGACACGGTGGAATAGCATGAATCCGTTCATAGAAACCATCGTCAGCCAGAATGGCGCCCTGCGGAACCGTCCGTTCCGCGTGCTCTGTGAACAGTATTCCGCGCCGGAATTGTTGCAGGCCTGCGCCGAACTGGATCAGTTCCGCAGGAGTGCGGACAATTTGTACGAGCGTGTGCGCGCGACCCTGTTCCTCTATGCCGCCCACCGCTTCATCCTCCAGGAATCGCCTGCTTTCCCGGAAATCGGGGCCATTCCCCACGAGGGATTCCACGCGCTGCTTTCCCGGCGTTTTGAGGAGGCCATCAACTGCTTCTCCGCCGCGATGGACAAAGGCGGGCCCAATGCGGCCCTGTTCAGCGCGCTGGCGCAGAGCTACCACCTGCTGGCGTTCCAAACCCTGAGCGACCAGGTGCGCCGCAGTGTGCGCGCAAGCCGGGGCAACCAGTGGATGTTTCGCGTGGGCCACGCCGACGACCACCCTGTGCGCATGCGCCGCGAACTGCTCCAGCGCAGGGACGGCACCCTTCTGTACCCCATTCTCAGCGAATCCACTCCGGTGCGTCTCGATCTCAGCCATAGTGGATGGTCCGACATATTCTTTCTCGGCATGGACTTTCCCGAATGCGCCCGTGTGCTCAACATTTCCGTTAACTTGGGCGTCTATGGGCGCGACGACCACGCGCAGCCACCCATCGAAACCTATGTCCGGGTCATTCCGGAACCGGTGCTGCGGCTGACCAGCATAGATCTGCAAGCCACCAAGAACGTGACGGAGCTGCGCGATCTGTTTAACTTCGGCAATGACTATCTCAGCCTGCTGAAGGCGGGCGTCATCGCTTCCGGTCTCATCCCGCCCTCCTTTGAGGGGACAAGCCAGAGCATTGCGCAAATCCTAGCGAAGGTCGTTGGACCCGGCATGGGCGTCGAAGTAGTCACCAAGGTCAACGACATTCCCAAAGGCTCGCGTCTGGCGGTGTCCACCAACCTTCTCGTTTCGATCATCAGCTCGCTCATGCGGGCCACTGGCCAGACTGCCACTTTGGAAGGCGGTCTCTGCGAGGAAGAGCGCCGCCTGATTGTTTCGCGGGCCATTCTGGGCGAATGGCTTGGCGGTTCGGGTGGCGGATGGCAGGACTCGGGCGGAACCTGGCCGGGCTTCAAAATAATCCAGGGTGCCGTGGCCGCCGAAGGTGACCCCGAATACGGCATCAGCCGCGGCTGCCTGCTGCCGCGACACACCATTCTCGCAGGGGAAAACCTTCATCCTGAAATGGCGGAACGGATTGCCCGTTCGCTCGTGCTCATCCATTGCGGCATGGCGCAAAACGTCGGGCCGATCCTGGAAATGGTCACGGAGAAATACCTCCTGCGAAGTCAGGCCGAATGGGAGGCACGCCTTGCCACCGGCGCGATCTTCGACAACATTCGCGAAGCGCTGAGGACCGGCGACGTTCGCACATTGGCGGCCAGCACCACAAAGAACTGGAACGGCCCCCTTAAGACCATCATCCCCTGGGTGACCAACCAGTTCACCGAGTCGATCATCCGGCGGGCGAAGGAACTCCTGGGGGATGACTTCTGGGGCTTTCTCATGCTTGGGGGGATGTCCGGCGGCGGCATGGCCATGTTCGTCGCGCCGGAACGGCACGATGAATTCCGGGATCTTATTCTGCACACGATGGCCGCGACCAAGGGGCAACTGGACGATGCCCTCGCCTTCGCCATGGAACCGGTCGTGTACAACTTCGATGTGAACCCCACCGGCACGGCGGCCCGAATGCTGTACGACGACGCGGCCGTCATGCCTTCCGCCTACTACGGGCTCCAGATTCCGGAACTGGTGCGAAGCAGTGCGGCCACCCTGTCACACCTGCGTCGCGTTGAGTTGGACCACTTTACCGCCCGTTGTGACAGGCCCGAAGATACCTACCGCATGCTCCGCACCCTGGTGAGCAATCTCTTCTGCGTCTCCGATCCTGCCATGCAGAACGAGCGCCTGGAGTGGGATGCCCAGGCAGCCCAGATCAAGGCGGCAAACGGCTTTGACGAGATTCAGCACGAACACATCCGCGCAGATCTGCAGCACGGCCGGATTGGCCTTGCCCACAACCGTCTCCCAGTGGACACCGAAATCGAGAATGTGCGTGACACCGACGTTATTAAAATGACGGGTGACAAGACTCGGTTGCGCATAGGTGAAACGTCGCTGCGGGAGGGACGAGTGGCGGTCATGTCCCTGGCTGCGGGCGTGGGCAGCCGCTGGACCACCGGCGCCGGGGTCATCAAGGCAGTAAATCCCTTTGTCGCG
>CAIXUF010000658.1 GCA_903922535.1 Candidatus Hydrogenedentota bacterium | reverse complement strand
TGGCGTTCATCTTGGCCACGCTGGAAAAGACGAAATGGATGTCGGGCTTGTCGATCAGTTCGTGGATGAGAATGAACGCGCCCTTGTCGAAGCGGATATGCGCGCCAATGGGACCAGACTCGTCTTTCGCCGAGAACTGGATGGTGCCCGACACGCCCTCGAACTGGGCGCGCTTCCTGGGATCGTCCTCGACCATGACCTTGATCAGGGGCAATACGGCGCGCAGCACGATGCGCGCGGTGAGCATGTCCTCGCTTGTCGCCATCGTCTACACCTCGTCTTCCCAGTCCTCGTCGGCCTCAAAGTCACGTCCCAATATTTCACGCACCTTGCCGACAATGCCGTCGGTGTCGATCTTGTAGCTGTGCATCAGGTCTTCCGGATAGCCGTGGGGCGTGAACACATCGGGGATGCCGACCGTTTCAAACGCGCAGCCCTTGCCGCTGGCGGCGATCACTTCGGCCACGGCGGAGCCGAGCCCGCCGATAACGTTGTGGTCCTCGACGGTGAGGATGCGGCGTGTGTCGACAACAGCTTTCAGAATCGCGTCCTTGTCGATGGGCTTGACGGTGTGCATGTTGAGCACGCGCACACTCACGCCGCCGTCGGTCTGAAGAATCTTGGCCGCCTCCAGCGCCTGGAAGACGGTCGGACCGCAGCAGATGACGGTGATGTCCGTGCCGGAATGCATCTCCACGGCCTTGCCGATCTGAAAAGAGTCGTCCTCGCCGGCATAGGCGGCGGGCTCGAAGCCGCGGCCGATGCGGATGTAGACGGGGCCGTTGATCTCCATGCACTTCTTGACGGCCTGGGCCGTTTCAAAACCGTCGGCGGGGACGATCACGGTGAGGTTCGGAAAGGCGCGCACGATGGACAGGTCCTCCAGGGCGTGGTGGGTGGAGCCCGCCGAACCGAAGGAGGTGCCGCCGTGCGTGGCGATGACTTTGACGTTGAGGTTCTGGTAGCAAATGTCGGTGCGCAGGAACTCGCAGGCGCGCATGGACGCGAAAACGGAGAAGGTGGACACGAAGGGGAGCAGCCCGGCCTTGGCCATGCCCGCGGCCACGCCAAACATGTTCTGCTCGGCGATGCCGAAGTTGAAGAAGCGGTCGGGGAACTTGTCGCCAAAGGCGCCAATCTGCGTCGACTTGGCGAGGTCGGCGGACAGTCCCACGATTTCGGGATGGGCGCCGCCCAAGTCGGTGAGCACAACACCGTAGATTTCGCGCGCGCTCATCTTCAGCGCGTCGTAGACGGTCCAGGTAACGGTGCTTTCAGCCTTTGCCATGGTTCATCCCTCCCCTATCGAGGCCTTGGCCTTGGCGACCTGGTCCGCGCCGAGCCCGCCGTAGTGCCACGCCGCCTTGCCTTCCATGAAGTCCACACCCTTGCCTTTCACCGTCTCGCACAGAAGCATGACCGGACCCTTTTTGTAGTCCAGGGCAAACTCGATGGCCTCGGACAACGCCTTCAGATCGTGGCCGTTCACCTCTTTTGTCTCCCAGCCGAAGGCGCGCCACTTGTCCGCAAACGGCTCCAGCGACATAATCTTCTCGGTGTTGCCGTCGATCATGTAGTGGTTGCGGTCCAGGAAGCCGATCAGGTTTCCCGTCTTGTAATGGGCGGCGGACATGGCCGCCTCCCAGATGGAGCCTTCGTCGCTCTCGCCGTCGCCGATGACGCAGAAAGTGCGCCAGTCCTTCTTGAGCACGCGCGCGCCCAGCGCCAGCCCGACGGCCTGGCAGAGGCCGTGGCCCATGGAGCCGGTCGATATCTCGCAACCGACGGCCTTGTGACTGTCGAGGTGCATGCCGAGGTTAGACCCGAACTCGTTGAAGGTCTTGAGATCTTCCATGGGGAAATAGCCGCGGTTGGCCAGCACAACGGCATGGCCCACGCCGCCATGCCCCTTGCTGAGCACAAACCGATCACGATCCTCCCAGTCGGGCCTGGCCGGGTCGATCCTCATGTATTTCCAGTAGAGCAGCACCAAGATGTCGGCCATGCTCAAAGAGCCGCCGATATGTGCACCGCCGGACCAGCCAGTCACATCGACCATGTCCCGACGCACCTTGGCGGCAGTTCTGGAAAGTTCCTTAAGCTCCTGTTCAGTCAATGACATATTGAAAGACCTCTCTTTGAACGAACCGGTCAGACCCTGTATAAGAGACAGACAGCAGTTTCTTCCTTTTCTTTGCGTTCTATGCGTTCTCTGCGGTTTTTCCTTCCTTTTTCTTTTCACCGCAAAGAACGCATAGAACGCAAAGAGCACTGCCGCTAAATCAAAATCTTACTGTTCCTTTTCCGTGTGGTTCCGTACTACTGTCCGCCAACCTCATCGATCTTTTCGAAGATTCTTATGCGGGCATCCCCGCAAGTCTTTCCGCTTCAAGGATATGCACCACAGAGGGCACAGAGG
>CAIXUF010000657.1 GCA_903922535.1 Candidatus Hydrogenedentota bacterium | reverse complement strand
GGCCTGCTGATGCTGTTTGCCGCGCTGTCGTTGTCTTTCTTCAAAATGCGGTTGACCGGGCTCCTTACGATGGACGCGATGGATCTGGGCGATGTGCGGGTGATGGGCCTTGCCGCATGGACGCTTCCGCTCGGCTTCTTCCTGGCCTTTGCGGTGAAACTGCCGCTTGTGCCGCTGCACAGTTGGCAGCCGGTGACCTATGCTGCGGTTCCCGCCTCCGGCGGCATCATCCTTTCCGGGGTGATGGCCAAGGTGGGCGCCTATGGGATGCTGCGCTTTGTGCTGCCGCTGTTTCCCGAGGCGAGCGCGCGTCTCGCTCCATGGGTGATGCTAATCGCCGTCATCAGCATTCTCTACGGCGGACTGGCGGCATTCGCGCAGACCGACCTGCGGCGTTTCATCGCCTGCTCCAGCATTAGCCATTTGGGCTTTGTCGTGCTGGGCGTCTTCTCGCTGAACGGCCTGGGGCAGCGCGGCGCGGTGGTGCTCATGGTGGCCCACGGATGCAGCGTGGCGGGACTCTTCGTGCTGTCCGCGGTGTTGGAGCGCAACGGCGGCAGCCGCGACATGTCGCGGCTGGGCGGCCTGTGGGCCGCGACACCGCGGCTCGGCGCGTTTGCGATGCTGCTTATGATGGCCACGCTCGGCCTGCCCGGACTCGCCAACTTCGTCGGCGAGTTCCTGATATTGCTGGGCGCGTTTCACAAGGACCCGTTCATGGCCGCTTTGGCGGCGGTCGGCACGGTGCTTTCCGCGGCATACGCGCTGCGTTTCATGCAGCGGGTTTTCTTCGGGGCGCACGGTGAGGCGAAGCCGGCAGCCGACCTTTCCGGACGGCATGCGTGCGCCGCGCTGATCCTGGTGCTGGCACTGCTCGGCCTCGGCCTGTTTCCAGGTTCGTTGCTGAAAGCGGCGAATGGTGGTTGGCTGCGGGGCGACCCCGGCACCGCGTTCCATTTGCAGGGGTTGATGCTTCCCGCCACGCACGGAACGGGTTCCGGCGGCGCGTCCGTAGGCGGCATGTCGGGCCAGGGGGCGCCACAATGAACGCATTGGATGTCATGGCCCTGTCCCCGTTCATCGTCGGCGCGATTGCCGTCGTGGCCATCATGTTGGGCATATCGGTGCGCCGCAACCATGCGGCCACCGCGGCGGCCGCCATTGCCAGTCTGGCCGTCATGCTCGCGTGCACCCTCCTTGCGGCCGGCGTGGCGCCGCGGAAGGTGACGCCGCTCCTCCTCATCGACGCCTATGCGCTCTTCTGGCTCGCGCTGATCTTTGGCGCGGGCATGGCCACGGCGATTCTGGCCCGGGACTATCTCAAGGAGCGGGGCGGGCAGCCGGAGGAGTTTTACCTGCTGCTGTTGATCTCCTGCATCGGTGCGGGGGCGATGGTGTGCAGCCGCCACTTCGCGTCGTTCTACCTGAGCCTGGAGGTGATGACCATTCCCCTCTACGGCATGATCAGCTACCTCTGCAACGGCAAGCGCGGCGTCGAGGCCGGCCTCAAATACCTCATTCTGGCCGGCGCGGCCTCCGCGTTCCTCCTCTTCGGCGCGGCGCTCGTCTACAGCGAATCCGGCGCGCTCGACTTCACCGGCATGGCCTGCGCCACCGTCAGCTATTCCAGCAACATCGTCGTGCTCGCGGGACTGGCAATGATGCTGGTGGGGCTGGGCTTCAAACTCTCCCTCGCACCCTTCCACCTCTGGACGCCCGACGTCTACGAGGGCGCGCCCGCGCCGGTGACCGCGTTCATGGCGACCGTGTCCAAGGCCGCCGTGCTCGCGGCGCTACTCCGCTTCTTCGTCTCTACCAGTCCCGACACCTTCCTTTCGCTGCGCGGCGCGTTCAGCCTTGCCGCGGCGGCGTCCATGATCGCCGGCAACCTGCTCGCGCTGCGCCAGACCAGCGTCAAGCGCATCCTCGCGTGCAGTTCCATCGCCCACGCCGGCTACGTCGCGGTCGCGTTCCTGGCGCTGGGCGACGTTGCGATCCACGCCGTGGCCTACTACTTCGCTGCCTACTTCGCCGCCACGCTGGGCGCATTCGGCGTCATCTCCCTCCTCTCCGCCAACGGCGACGCACGGGAACGCGACGCCCTCGAAGACTACCGCGGCCTCTTCCACACCCGCCCCGTGCTTGCTGCGGTACTCGCCGTGATGCTGCTGTCGCTGGCGGGTGTCCCGCTCACGGCGGGCTTTCTCGGCAAGGTCTACGTGTTCATTGCGGGCATTCAGGCAAGGCTCTGGTGGCAGACCAGTGTTCTCGTCCTCGCCAGCGCCATAGGCCTCGTCTACTACCTGCGCATCGTCGCCATCATGGCCGCCGCCCCGAAGGACGCGGGCCATGCTTCCGACATTGCATCTGTGCCTGCGATGGGTCTGGCCGTGAAGGGTCTGTTGGCCGCGTTGACGATTGCGGTACTCTGGCTCGGCGTCTATCCCGCTCCGCTCCTGCGCATCATTGAGGGGATACACCTCGCCGTGTTGTGATTCGTTGTGAATCGTTGCAAAGCGCAGGGTGTGCGAAGCGAAGGGCGCCAACGCTTCAAGAGTTTCCCCGGCGTTTTGCGTTGCTTTGTGGTCCGTTCTCGCAGGCGGCCGTCCTTTTCGGTGCCGGAGGGGCCAATGTGAGTAGCCGGAGGTGACCGAAGGGAACCTCCGGTATGCGAACAAATACTTTTCAACCCCATAGTGGGTTGAATGTGTTCGGGGAGCTTCGTGCGACCAATCCACATTCAACCCGCTACGGGGTTGAGGGCATATTTGGGACCTTTCCGGAGGTTCCCTTCGGTCACCTCCGGCTACTCACATTTTTCCCCTCCGGGGAAATACAGAGTGCAATTTGGCCCTCCGGGGTCATCTGTCACGGGACAATCTACCCGGCTTCCCGCTGCAAATCCCCCCACCGTCATCAATGCCATTTCCCGTTTGCGTTTGTTTGCAGGAACTGCACGACCCGCGGCCTGACCACGTCCCGGTGGGTGAAGATGGTCATATGCTCACCGCCTTCAACGGGGAGCAGTTCCGCGCCTGGTATTCGCGCCGCAAGCACCTTGCCGTGCTGTTCGAAAGGGACGAAAGGATCGGCGGTGCCGTGCACGACCAGGGTGGACACCTCAACCTGTTCCAGTGGATAGTCCCGGGTGCGCGTGACGGTCACATCGTTGAAGGTGCCCGACAGCCGCTCGCCGACGCGGTCTGCGCCCATACGCATCATCTCTTCGAGCAGCGGGCGCACTTCAGGGTCCTGAAGGGAGCGCGCGAGGACGGCCGGGTCGGTGATGGAGCGGCGCAGGTTGGCCTCCAGATCCTGGGAGGCTTTCCCCTGCATGAACCGCAACACCGCGGGCCAGCGTCCGAGCAGTTTCAGCAGGTGAAACGCCATGGGCAGACGCTCTGTCACCTTGCCGCCGGTGGTGGAAATCAGGACGAGGCAGCGGCAACGGTCCGGGTGGCGCAGCGCAAAATGGATCGCACTGGGGCCGCCTCCGGAGATGGCGATCACGGCGACCTGGTCAATCCCCAGCGCGTCGAGCAGTTCCGCGTAGACGTCGGCCTGCTCCTCCGGGGTCTGGCCGACGGAGAGGGGGGTGCCGAGATAGCCCGGGCGGGACATGGACAGGCACCGAAACCGCGGATCCCCCACGGTGCGGCCGAGAAGGTCTGCCTGATCGTGACCGCCCATTGCGCCGTGGAGCGCGAGGACAGTTATCGGGCCTTCGCCGGACAGCGCATACTCAACGGTGCCGTGGGGCGTGGTTGCTACCGAGGGGTCCGGGTGTGTGCCGGGATCGGCGGGCGCTCCCGGCTGGTCTGTGCCAAGCCTGTTCATTTCTCGTTACTCTCCGAAGATAGCGTTGTGCGGGCGCCTCGCCGAACATCCTCATTTCACGCGATGGTCCCGCCATTCGGACATGCGCGACGGCATCCAGGGGTCGGGCGAAGTGAAATGATCCCCGGCGGCCTTCTCCGCATGCAAAGTTCGGGAAGATAATCCCACGCAAAGCCACCCATTCGCAAGAGGGTTCTTCCGGGACTTTGGCGGCGCCGGCATCCCCAAGACGCGCCATGCGCAAAGAAACCCGGGCCGAATCCGAATTGCAGGAACTTGGCGCATGGCAGTCGGGGCACCGTCTGCTTCCGTGCGTGGCGGGGAGGGGAACGTGCATCGACAGGGGTTGTTTTCACGGCACGGCAAACGTATCATGCAGTCGTGATGGACGCTGTCCTGCGGGAGTCTGCCGATGCGACGCGTGAGAAATGCCCTGATAAATGTGGCGCTTGCCACTGTCTCACTGCTGGTGGTCCTTGCCGGCTCTTTCGGAATGGACCGGCTAATGGGCCGAGTTCTTCCCGTCGCGCCGCTGCCGCTTGGCGCCATGCAGCTTATTTTCCCTCCCGGCTCGGAGGAATCCTTTGAATCCTGCGACTTCAGCTACAGCGTTCATATTAACTCGCTGGGGCTTCGGGATCATGAGCTTTCCCTTGCAAAGACGGACAAATACCGCATTCTTGCAATTGGCGACTCGTTCACCTACGGCTGGGGCGTGGACATTGAAGAGAGTTGGCCAAAGCAGTTGGAGAAGGACCTTCAGAACCTGGGGCTGAACGTGGAGGTGATCAATCTGGGCAAACCCGGGCAGGGCCCCAGCTTCTACGCCGCCATCGCGGAACGCGCGGTGCCCCTGCTCAAGCCCGACCTCGTCGTGGTGGGCATGCTTCAGGATGATTTCATGGACGCCGCCCCTGAGGGGGCCCGCGGGCGGCGGGCGGCATTTCTGGGCTGGCTGCGGGGAATCTATCCGAACTTGACACGTCTCGCGGCGCGGTTGGGGCAGTCGGGCGGCAAGTCTTCCGAACCCGCGGCCAAACCGGAGACGGCATACCGGCATTCCGTCGAGGAGAACCGCAGAATGTCGGTCGAAGGGGCGGAAATGGCGCTCAAGGGATTCAACGCCGAACAGCGCGCGCGCTACGAGGGGCTGGAAGAGAAGATTAAGAGCGCCTTCATGAGCGGCAATCTGAACCCGTGCCGCGTGAACCTGGGCGTCATCTGCCCTGACTACTACCGCGTGGTGATGGATTTTGGCGAGGCCCAACTGCGGGACGCGTCGGTCCGCACTTCCGACTACATGGCCAGGATCAGGGATGTCGCGCGGGCCAACGGGACCCGCGCCGTGGTTGCCTCGATTCCGCTCGGGCCGTACGTGAACGACGACGAACAGAAGAACGCGCTGCGGCTTGGCTACAAGGTGGACGCGCTGATGCTTTCCAGCGACAGGCCCGACATGATTGCCCGCAATGCCGCCGCGATGGACGGAATGCCGTTTGCGGAGGCCACGGGGGGCTTCCGGGAGCGTCACGCCGCGCAGGGGCTGTTCTTTGAACTGGACGGGCATTTCTCGGCGGCCGGGCACAGGCTATTCGCCGAACTGATTACGCCGCAAATAGCGCGGGAAATGGGGTCGGCCGCACCACGCCGCTGAAAGGCCACTTCAACGGACAGCCTAACGCCGTACTGGAAGCTTCTCCCGCGGCACCGTGGCCGGCGGCACCATGAGGCGGCAGACCGTCCGTCCCTGTCCGCGGCGGGAGAAAACCGGACATTGAATATACGGAGGCATGGGGGGGATAATCGGCAGGGTTTTGACTTGGACACGGCAACGGCACCAACAAGGAGCGCTTTCGATGAACAGACGTGATTTCCTGCGAAACAGCACGGGCAGTGTGTTTGGACTTATGGCGGCGGGGGCGCTGTGCCTTGACGGCCGCGCCGACGACGCCACTGCCGGCGATGCGCCGCGGCGCAAAGCGGCCGCATGGCAGCCCCTCTTTGACGGCAAGACCCTCGCGGGGTGGAAGCCGGACGGCAAGGCAGTGTGGACGGTGGAGAACGGCTGCATTGTGGGCGTGCAGGGTCCGAACGGCGCGGCGGGCGACCTGTTCACCGAAAAGGAATACGGCGATTTTGAGCTGCGCGTGACCTACAAGATCCAATGGCCGGCCAACAGCGGCATCTGGTTCCGGTACCAAACCCCGGACAAGTCCTACCAAGCCGATATCCTGGAGTACAAGGACCCGGAAGCCTATTCGGGAACGCTCTATTGCCCGGGCAAAATGTTTCTGTTCATCAACAAGGCCAAGAACCTCGTGAAGCGGGATGACTGGAACACCATGATCATCCGGGCCGAGGGCGACTCGCTGGGCATCACGCTGAACGGCGTCACCACGGGCCAGACCAAGGAGGCATCTTTTGCCACGGGCCGCATCGGCTTCCAGGTGCATCCGGGCGACGAGTTCAAGAACATGAAGGTCAGCGTGCGCGAGGTCATGCTCAAGGACCTGTCGAAGTAACCGCCCCAATGCGGGAAACAGACAAAAAGGATCTGCCGACATGAACGACCATCAACTCACGCGGCGCGCCTTTCTGGCCGCCACAACAACCACGTTTATTGCGGGCGCCTGCGCCGCCCAACCCAACACCGCACAGGTGGTGCCCGGCAAGAAATCGCCCAACGAGCGGGTTGTCGTGGGCATTATCGGCCTGGGCGGGCGCTCCCGCGATATCGGAAACACGGCGCTCGGCGTTCCGCAGGCGCAGATCGTTTCCGTGTGCGACTGCTTCCAGAACCGCGTGGACCGTTATCTGGACACGCTGGGCAAGGACCAGCACTGGAAGGGCTACACCAACTTCCGCGAGATGATCGAGAAAGAGAAACTGGAAGGCGTGTTTGTGGAGACGACCACGCACGCGCGGGCCTGGGTGGTGTGCAACGCCCTGGCCGCCGGGGTGGACACGTACATCGAGAAGCCGATGTGCCTGACCATCGCCGAAGGCCGCGAGATGGTGAAGATAGCCCGCCATTACAACCGCGTCACGCAGGTGGGCACCCAGCAGCGCTCCATGCCGCTCAACAACTGGGCCAGCGATTTGGCCAAGAACGGTGCCTTGGGCAAGCTGAAAGAGGTGCTGGCGCCCAACTTCGTCGGCGGTAAGTTCTGGACGGCAAAGCCCGGCGAGGACTTGCCCGAGGGCGGTCCGGAGGGCTGGTGGGACGTCTGGACCAACCAGGCCGAACTGCGACCCTATCGCCGCGAACTCCAGGAAGGCTGGGCGAACTGGCGCGACTATGACGGCGGCGGCATGTGCTTCGGCGTCTCCGGCTGGGGCACGCACAGCTACGACCAGGTGCAGCGCGGCCTCGGCACCGACGAGACCGGCCCGGTGGAGGTGCTGCTGGAGGAGCCGGTGCAGGATCTGCCGGCATGCGTCGGCGACAAGAACCGCAAGCCCGGTCCCGACGAGACGGGCGCGGGCTATTACGGCATGGCCTGGACCACCTCGGGCCCCCGCGCCAAGGTGACGATGAAATTCGCCGACGGTGTGCTGCTCAAGCTGCACCTCGACGGCGACAACGGCCCCGGACTGGGCTGCGTGTTTGTCGGCGAAAAGGGCCGCGTCGAGGTCAACCGCGACAAGATCTCGTCCGACAAGCCCGAACTGATCTCCGGATCGGACCGTCCCCCGGCGCTGACCGTGCCCGAGACGCAGCCGCACATTGAAAACTTCATCGACTGCATCAAGACCCGCAAGCGCTGCAACGCCGACATCGAATACGGCCAGCGCGCCAGCACGCTCTGCTCACTGGTGAACATCGTCCGCGACGTCAACCAAGTCGGCAAGCCTTTGGCATGGGACCCCGTGGCCGAGCGCTTCACCAACTGCGACGAAGGAAACAAACTTCTCTCCAACCCCCGCCGCGCGGGTTACGAGTTGCCAAAGCTCGGATAAGCCCCTGCATGGCGCATGTGATCGTCTTAACAATCAAGGCCGCCGCGCGAATCGCGCGGCGGCCTTGCTGTTCACTGGGAGCGCCGGCGTCCCGCCGGCTTCTTGCCTCTCAACTCGTCACACCGTCTCCGGCACATTGAACGGATCACGCCCAGGAATGCGGACGAACTTGTTGGCGTCTTCGGCGTGGGCGCCGGTGAAGGTTTCTGCCTTCGTGTCGTAGCTCAGTTTTGGTCCCACGATGAAGGGCTTCGCCTTGAGGTCTGCCTGGTTGGCGTTCAACTGCTCGTACATGGCCTGAAGCGTGTTGGTTGCGTCCTCGTTGCCCTTGATGTTTTCGCGCAGTTCCTCGACCGGGGCGGCCTTGCCGACGCGGCAGCCGATGTTGGCCATGTGGCAGAGCGTGGTGCTGAGATGGCCGACTTCAATGTCGCAGGCCAGCACCGCGCTGCTGTCCTCGCGCAGGGCCTTGATGAAGTTGAAGTAGTGGCCCGCGCCGCCGGTGCCCTTGTATTCCTTCACTTCCTTGCCGTCTTTGTCGAAACCTTTGCCCTTGCCGCGGGCGATGCGGACGAAGCCGTTCTCGCACTTGATGTAGTTGCCGCCGTTGCCGCCCAGATACTCCGGGCATTTGGCGCCGGAACTGTCCCCCGCCATGTTGCGTACATCGATCACGACCTTCACGCCCTGGTGCTCCATCAGCCCAATGTGCATGTTGGGCGTCTCGCCGTCGTCGTCCCACCAGCGGTTTCCGGCGGCCATGATGTTGTCCGGCACGTCGTTCCAGCCGAGCAGGTGGCGCATGTCGTCGAGGTAGTGGACGCCCCAGTTGCCCATTTCGCCGGTGCCCCAGTTCCACTGCCAGTGCCAGTCATAATGGAAGTTCGTGCGCATGATGGGCGACATGGGCGACGGCCCGGCCCAGAGATTGTAATCGACACCTTCGGGAACGGGTTGCGGCGCGTTGACCTTGCCAATCTGCTTGCGCGTGTCGAGCCGGCTGCAATGCACCCACTGGACCTTGCCGTACATGCCGGACTGGATGTCCCTGGCGCACTGCTGGACGGCCGGACACGAACGCTGCTGCGTGCCGGCCTGCACGATGCGCTTGTATTTGCGCGCGGCCTCGACCATCTTGCGGCCTTCCCAGATGCAGTGGCTGACCGGTTTCTCGACATAGGCGTGCTTGCCCGCCTGGAAGGCCATGATGGCCGCCAGGCAATGCCAGTGGTCCGGCGCGGCGATGACGACCGCGTCGATGTCCTTCATCTCCAGCAGTTTCCGCAGGTCCTGGTGTTTGGCCGGCTTTTCACCGGCCTTGCCCATACGCTTTTCGTCCGCGTCGGACACGGCAACGATTTCGACCTCGCGTATCTGCGAAAAGGTCAGCAGATGCGCGCCGCCCCGGTCGCCGAGGCCGATAATGCCCAGATTGACGCGCTCATTGGCGCCGTAAGCGCGACTTGGCATCAGCGAATAGGCAGTGCTGGCCGCGGCCGCGCCCAGCAGAAAACGACGCCTGGAAATTGTGTGTTTGTTCATTGAAGGAACTCCTTGGTGGAAGGCTACAATCATACGATCACGAGTACAGGCAGGTCAAAAATGCGGCTACTGTCCCGAATGGCACTGACTTAAGGATTTGGCGCGAGTAGATTCTGTTTCATGACGCTTCTTGGCTTGTTGAGGCGGTCGTATTCCTTTGGCCTTCGCTTGATGGCGCGCGGCTCTATTCGGTCGGGCCTGTTGGGAATGATGGCGCGGACGATGAATTGTAGCATGTGCCGGCACAAGGGCTTCGTGCATTGTGCTGTCCGCGGGGTGCCGGGCAAAAGCAGTTTCCCATTGCCGCACAGTGGACAGCGCTGTCTTGAAGCTCAGCCGGAAGCATTGCACATCGCGGTGATGGCGGCGTCTGCCATGACGGCGCGCAGCAGGTTGTAGGCGATGATGTGCATGAGCAGCTCCCTGTGCGCCATTTCCGGGGTTTGCAGCGCAGGATGTCCATGCCCAGTGTAATCTTGATGTCGCACAGGAACAGTTCGCACATCCAGCGCATGCGGTAGAGCCGGGCGAAGTCCGCGGCGGTGAACCGCTTGTGATCCAGCCGCGATGTGACAACCACGATGGTGCGGGAGCGGAATCCGGGAATGTCGCAGTGAACGGTGATTTCGCGCACGGTCATTGTTTCCGGCATGGTGTTCCACTGGTCGGGTTTCATCCATCCGGGCCGCGCCCTGGTTTTGTGCCATTGCACGATCCGGTCGTTCTTTGCGATGCGGCGGACGAGGGACACGCCCACAGTACGCCTGGCGTGGTTGCGCATGACCCAGTCCACGGCGCGCTGCACGAGCAGCCATGCCTCGGCGTACCAGCAAAACCCCCTGTCGGCCAGCACGATGTCCCTGGGGGCCAGCATGTCCCACAGGCCGCGGAACAGGGCCCGCTCGCTCACCGCGAGCGAGGCCCGGGCAAAATGCGTCATCGCGCCCGTGGCCAGGGAAAAGACTGTGAGCAGGCGCATCACGGGAAAGCCACATCCGGGCGCCTGCCCGTGGGGCTGCGGATAGTCGGCCTGGTTTTCCGGGGTGTCCGGCATGGACACCGTGGAGCCGTCCACCACGCGCACACGGCGCCCCTTCCAAAGCCCCGCCGATCCGCGCAGGCCGTGGACCCCGTCAATCACCGCCTGGTTTTATTCCGGCGAGATCATCCACTGACAGCCGTTTGCGGACCTTGCAGTAGGCGCCGGTGTCGGGTGACGGGATGCCCGCGCCGCGTGACGCCTGCCGGGCGGCGTTCTTGGCCACGGCCTGGGTGCATGACTTGTCCTCGCACAGCGTCTGTTCCAGAAACATCCAGAAGGTGCGCGCCCGGTCGCAGAGCCGGCGCCTGCCCTCCTCCCACTTATGCGGCGTCCGGACCAGCGCCCCAAACATCGCGTTCAGCCCCTGCGCGTTCAGGTGCTGCATTTTGCGCGCAAAACCCCGCGTGCGCCCCGTGTTCATCATGGCCGTTTCTCCTCTCTTCCACCTTGGCGGCATACTCTTGCGTCTTGATGACACGACTGAAGGTGCTGTGCTACGCTTACTGCCGGTTCGCTCAACGAGAAAGGAACGACATCATGAAGAACACCGAAAGGGCGAAGAATGCGGGTGCGGGGATGGCCAGGCGGGATTTCATCAAGGGGGTTTCCGGCGTGGCGGCCCTTTCGGTCTTTCCCCATACCTTTGCCATCGGCGCGGCGGGGAAATCGCCCAATGAGAAGCTCAACATCGCCGGCATCGGAGTGGGGGGGCAAGGCGGCGGCGATATCGACAACCTCAACAGCGAAAACATCGTCGCTCTGTGCGACGTGGACGACGCCCACGCGGCCCACGTCTACGAG
>CAIXUF010000656.1 GCA_903922535.1 Candidatus Hydrogenedentota bacterium | reverse complement strand
GGGGAGGCGGGCACATTGAGTTTCATGATGCTGTCCAGCGCCTTCTCGATGCGGTCTTCGGGCAGTGCGTCGGGCAGGCCGAGCACGCGGGTGCACCAGACGCCGCTCAACTGCATTGCGGGACAGGCGTCGTTGCTGCGCTGTGTGGCTGGATCGTTGTAGGTGCGGTAATAGGCGCCGGTCCACAGCTTGTCCTCGTAGGCCTTCTGCCCGCGGGCGAGCGTGTTCTTCCATTGCTCCGCCTGGTCCTTGTCGCCGGCCAGTTCGGCCATCTTGATGCCGCAGACGAGGGTGGCCAGCCCCTTTCCGGCGGTGTAGCTGCTGGCACCGTACCAGGGCCAGTTGTCCATGGGGTTGTTGGCGGGAAAGGTTTCCCCCTTTATGGCGTGGACCTGGTCGTCAACGAGCCCGTCGTTGTCCGTGTCCAGGGACATCATGAAATTGATGGAATCGCGCGCCGAATCATAAAAGTCGTCCAGGAAGGCCCTGTCCCCCGTGCGCAGGTAATAGCGGTAGATCATCTGGGCGTATTCGCCCGCGCCGCAGGTGTGCTGGCAGTGATAGCGCGCATCGCGGATGCCAAAGGCAAGCCCCATGCAGAACGGCGGCTCGCCGCCGCGCAACTGGAAATGGCGGATGGCCTTGAGCGTGGTCAATTCCAGTTCGGGGAAGAAGAACAGCGCGGGCCAGTGGCCGAAGAAGCGGCAGGGCATGGTCTCGGTGATGGAGCAGGTCGAGAAGCTCTCGTTGACCAGGAACAGGCCCTCTTTCCCCCACCAGTCATCGGCACGCTGCCGGGACAGCCAGAGCGAGTCCTTCGCCAGGTCGTACGGGGCGGTGATGAGGGTTTCCTTCAGCCAGGGCGGCAGGTCCGCGCCGTACAGCGCGTTTTGATAGCCCAGGATGCGCCGCAGCCAGTCTTCCCGTTGCGCCGCGGCATGCACGGCCACGGCGTGCGCGTCGGAAAAATGCTCGGAGTAGAAATGCTTCTCCACGCGTCCGGAGCTTTCCCGCAGCCAGGGCTGGCACCACGCGAGGATGAACTTGACACTCTTGCGTTCGCCCGGCGCCACGTTCAGCGTGGCCGATGCCCGGACGCCCGTCTCCGCGGTTTCCACGGTGCCGTTCTCAACGGCGACGGCATAGGTGTGCCGTATCCATTCGGGCAGGTGTTCCAGTGGTGCATGTGTCACCTGCATGCCCTGCCAGGCGCCCTCGGAAAACGCGGCCGCATCCCCCTTGGGGAAACCATCCGGTGAAAAGGACAGCGTCATCGTGCGCGCGGTGGTGCCAAGATTGGAAACGAACGCTTCGAAACACGCGGCAGGGGTGTTCGATTCGGCGGCGTCCCCCGGCAGGAAGGGACTAAACGCCCGAACCTCCACGCGCAGCGGCAGGTCGAAATCATAGCGGACATCTGCAATGGGGAAATGGCCGAAGTAATGAACCGCCTTGGCGTCCCCAACACCGTCAAGCGGTGTGGCCACCGAATAGGTCTTTCCCTCCGTCGTCAACGATAGAAACGGCTTGCCCAGCACGATGGGTGAAGGATAACGGTTGAAAATGGATGCTTTACCCAAGCGCCCCTCGGGATCGAAGCACACATACCCCGTGCCCACCCCGCCCAGCGGCATGCCCCCATCCTCCAGCGCACCCGCACCGTAAACGGTGCCGCAGGCCGGCCCGGCGAGTCCCTCCACGGCAAACGATTGCAGGTTTTTTCCGTCAGCCGAAGCATCGAACAGCGTGGCGGGTGACGGTGCGGACAGCGCGGCCAGCATGACATGGACAGCAAAAAGCAACATGACAAATCTCCCTTCGCGACGTTGCAGGCGGTTACTGGCCGATTATAACGGATTCCGCTTCGGGACCGTGCGTCCAGCGCCGGTATGGTCCGGCTTGTCTGAAGCCGGACACCGGAACAGACCGGTTTCCCCGCGCCCGCAACGTCTTTGCTTCTAGGCGCTTAGTGCTGGTATACTTCCATTGTGTCGAATCATCTCTCGATTGGGGCGGCCGTCCTGATCTCACCAAAGCAGGTTTTCCATGATACCCATTGACCGAATTAGAAACGTCGCGATTATCGCGCACATTGACCACGGCAAGACGACTTTGATTGACAGCATCTTCCGCTCCACCCACATGTTCCGCGAGAACGAGCGGGTTGCCGAGCGCGTGATGGACAACAACGAACTGGAACGGGAGCGGGGGATCACGATCCGCGCCAAGCATTGTTCGGTCGCATGGAAAGACTACCTGATCAACATCATCGACACGCCGGGCCACGCCGACTTTTCGGGCGAGGTGGAGCGCATTCTGTCGATGGTGGACTCGGTGCTGCTGCTGGTGGACGCCAACGAGGGGCCCATGCCGCAGACGCGCTATGTGCTGATGCGCTCGCTGCGCCTGGGGCTGCGCCCGATCGTCATCGTCAACAAGGTGGACCGGCCGCAGGCCGACCCCGTGAGCGCGCTGCACAAGACCTTTGACCTGTTCGTGGAACTGGGCGCGAACGACGACCAGTGCGACTTTGCCACGCTTTACGGTTCGGGCCTCCACGGCTGGATCGTCCGCGATCTGGACAAGGACAAACACGAGGGCATCGACGCGCTGTTTGAGACATTGATTGAACGCGTGCCCTGCCCGACGGGCAACCCCGACGCGCCGTTCCTCATGCAGGTGAGCACCATCGGCTGGAACGACCACATCGGGCGCACGGCCACGGGCCGCATCATCCAGGGCACCATCCGCAAGGGCCAGGAAATCAGCCGCGTGACCACGCGCTGGACAAAGGCGCGCGGTTTTGCGACGCAGGGCATTGATGACGACGAGTTTGAGCAGACCGGCGTTTCGCTGGAGAAGGCCAACTACGTCTGGCTGACGCAGGGAACGGACTCGTTGATTGCGGAGGAGGCGGGCGCGGGCGAGATTGTGACCATTGCCGGGCCGAAACAGCTCGACATCGGCGACACCCTGTGCGCGCCGGATCTGGAAAACGCCGGACTGCCGCCGCTTGAAATCGAGGAGCCGACCGTCTCCATGCTGTTCCTCGTGAACACGGGCCCCTTCGCGGGGCGCGAGGGCAACGCGGTCACGATCCGCCAGATCCGCGCGCGCCTTGATCGCGAGCTGCGCACCAATGTGGCGCTGCGCGTGGAGGACATCGAACGCCAGGACGGCGTGAAGGTCTCCGGGCGCGGCGAGTTGCATTTGGCGATTCTCATTGAGGAAATGCGCCGCGAGGGCATGGAGCTGTGCGTGTCGCCGCCGGAGGTCATCACCAAGCTCGACGACCTGGGGCACCTCCTTGAGCCGATGGAGGAACTGGCCATTGACGTGCCCATCGAGCACCAGGGCACGGTCATCGAGAAGGTGTCGCAGCGCAAGGGCGAACTGACCCACATGCACAACGAGGGCCGGGGCATGCTCCGCCTGGAGTTCCGCATCCCGACGCGCGGGCTCATCGGCTACCGCAACGAATTTCTCAACGACACCCGCGGCCTGGGCATCATGTCCTCCCGTTTCGTCGCCTACGGCCCCTGGGCCGGCGACATTGTCTCACGCAGCCGCGGCTCGATGATCAGCACGGATGTGGGCCCGGCCGCCTCCTACAGCTTGGAGAACCTCCAGCTGCGCGGCCAGTTGTTCATTGGCCCCCCCGATCCGGTGTACCCGGGCATGATCATCGGCGAGCACGCGCGGCCCAGCGATCTGTCCTGCAACCCCACCAAGCGCAAGCCGCTCACGAACCACCGGGCGTCCGGCAAGGACAACTCGGAGAGCCTCAACGTCCCCCGCAGACTGACTCTTGAAACCGCCCTCGAATGGATCGCCCCCGACGAGCTGCTTGAGATCACGCCGAAAAGCGTGCGGCCGCGCAAGTCCATCATCGACGCGGAGGCGCGCAGGCGCGAGGAGAAGCGCCGCGCCGCGGCGGGGTGATCCTTCGGCCGTGGCATGGGCGTCCCGCCCATGTCCCCGCACGGACGGGATGACCCTGTCCCCGGATCACGGGCGGTACGCCCGTGCCACGGGTCAGTCCTTCAGTCCGTACTGGGCGAGCTTGTTGTAGAGGGTGCTTCTGCCGATGCCCAGCAGCCGTGCGGCCTCCACCATGTTTCCGTTGGTGTATTCGATGGTGCGCGCAATGTGCCTGCGCTCCAAATCGCCCAGGGGGGTGGGGATGTCGCCCCGGTCAAGGACAGACGCGAACGCGCGCAGGTCCGCAACGTCAATGAGCCCCTCCCGGCACATGGTGTTGGCCACCTCCATCACATTCTTAAGCTCGCGCACGTTGCCCGGCCAGGGCATTTCGGCCAGATATTCCAACGCCTTGGGACTGAGCCGCCGGACCGGCGTGCCGGTCCTTGCGGCGGCGGTCTCAAGGAAATGCCGCGCGAGTTCGGGAATGTCGCAGCGGCGCTGGCTGAGCGGGGCAATGCGTATTTCCACGGCGCGCAGCCGGTGGTACAGGTCCTCCCGGAAGCGCCCCGCCCTGATCTCCTCGGCAAGTTCCTTGTTGGTGGCGGTCACCACGCGGAAATCGGCGCTGATTTCCTCCTGCCCGCCCACGCGCCGGAAGCGGCCGGTTTCCACGGCCCGCAGTATCCTGGCCTGATGCTCCAGGCTCAGGTCGCCGATCTCGTCAAGGAACAGGGTCCCCTTGTTGCTTTGCTCCAGCAGGCCGGTCTTGAGCCCCGACGCGCCGGTGAACGCGCCCTTCTCGTGCCCGAAGAATTCGCTTTCAAAGAGTTCGCGCGGGATGGCCGCGCAGTTTACGGGCACCAGCGGCTCTTTGGCCCGGCTGGACAGTTCATGGATCAGGCCCGCGATCAGTTCCTTGCCGGTGCCGGTGGGGCCAAGGATGAGCACCGGCTGCATGGACGGGGCCACCATGGCCACCAGGTGCTGCACCTGGGCCATGGCCTTGCTGGTCCCAATGATTTGGCCCAGTTTGCCCCCGCCTGCCCGAAGTTTCCGGTTCTCGTCCTCCAACTGTTCCATGCGTTCAATGGCGCCGAAGAACGGTGCAATAATGTGCGCGAGCGCGACAAAGAAGTGCAGATCCTGCCTGTTCCAGGCCCGCTTGGACATGGTCCGATCAATGCACAGCGCGCCGATGTGGTGCTCGCCAAAGAATATGGGGGCCGCCATGGTGCAGCGCACAAGCGCCTTTCCCCCATGCACGGACCGTTCCGGGATCAGAAGCCCCCGGCGCTCCTGCAACACCCTGGAAAGGCGCTCCCGAATCTCCCGCGCGGTCTTCTCCTTCACGGAGGCGCCGGGCATCAGGACATTGACAACCCGCCCCTCCGGCGCGGACGGGTCCTGCAGAAACAGGAGCCATGCGGTGTCGGGGTTAAACCGTTCCTGCACGAATCCGCGCAGCGCGACAATCAACCCCTCATGCCGGCTGACCCGACTCAGGGCGCGGGTTATCTGGAACAGTTCTGTAAGGTCGGCGTCGGTTTGGGGACGCACCTCGGACGCATCATGGTCCGGCGGCGCGGAGAGGTAGACCGAGTCCTCCTCGGCCAGCGTGTCGGTGGACAGAAGTTCGGTCTCAACACCCCTTGTGTCCCGCGCGTCAGCGCTGATAATGAGAAAAGACACGGGGCCCACGCGAATCTCGTCGCCAATTTCCAGGGTGCATTCGAGCGCCGACAATCCGTTGACCAGGGTGGGGTTGATGCCCCCCAAATGTTTCAGCCGCAGGACCTCCCCGTCCGTAAAAATCTCGCAATGCCTTCGGGAAACCACCGTTTGGAGGATTCTGACATCGCAGGTGCTTTCACGGCCGATGACGATTCTGCGTTCGGAAATCGTCCAGCCGGCACCCTTTATCATTCCAGACTTTACCGCCAAATGAAACACAGACAAACTTTCACCCTCCACAGTGACACATCACAATCCAAGAACTGTCATCATCATATCCGCCCCCACTTCCCGCGTCAAACTGCCCCGTTTCGGACGGCTTCGCGGCGCGGCACAGCCGGACGGGAATCGAGTAGGGGGAGGGGTTGCCCCTCTCCCCCTCTCACACCACCGGGCATACCTGCTCGGTACCACGGCGGTTTCGTTCATTGTTGAACGTTTCGTACCTTTTGACCGGGTCGATGAGTTGTTGTTTTGCGAACCATT
>CAIXUF010000655.1 GCA_903922535.1 Candidatus Hydrogenedentota bacterium | reverse complement strand
TCGCGACGACATTGATGCGTCGCACATGGCTGTGACGGGCCATTCGCGCTGCGGCAAGGCGGCGTTGCTTGCGGGCGCACTGGACGAGCGCTTCGGGCTGGTGGCTCCGCATGCTTCGGGCGCGGGCGGTGCGGGTTCCTTCCGCATTCAGCCCAAGGGCGTCGAGACTTTGGACATGATCACGCAGCCCAAACGGTTCCATTACTGGTTCTCGCCGCGCCTGCGCGAGTTCAAGGGCAGGGAAGACCGCCTTCCCTTCGACCAGCACTTCCTGAAAGCGCTCGTGGCACCGCGCGGGCTGTTGTGCGTGATCGGCCTGGGCGATGTGTGGGCCAATCCAGAAGGCACGCAGCAGACGCATTTGGCGGCGCTGCCCGTGTTCGAATTCCTGAACGCGAAGGACAAGGCCGCCTTATGGTTCCGTGACGGCGGCCACGATGAGGAACCGCGGGACTGGGCCGCCTTGTGCGATTACGCGGACTTCGTCTTCTTCGGCAAACCGCGCGGCGAGCAATTCAACCGCCTGCCCTTTCCCGACACGCCGAAGGCCTTTTCCTGGACCGCCCCGTCAGGGAGTGGTCAGGCGCGTTGAGCACCCGAACAGGCCGCCCACCAAGCCGCTGACTTTGCGGAACGTTACGGTGACTTTATCTTTGCCCTGCGTGAGTTCGGGCGGGATGGGATAATCCACCCGCAGGAACACGGACGGCTTGGCCATGTCCAGATCCTGCGTGGCGATGACCTTGCCGTCCACCTCAATGTTGAAGCGGCGGCCCACATCGGAACCCCAGTAAATGCAGCTCAGCGTGGTGGGCTTTTTCGCGTCCACGGCAAGATCCCAACTCATCCAGTCCTCGGCGTGCCGCCATCCATGCCCCATGTGCATGCCCGCGGCGCTGTTGCCAAACTTGAGATTGTGGGCCTTCTCAGAGGCGTCATTGGCCGCCTCGACGGCATCCATCGGACGCGCGCCGGTCTCTTCAAACGCGGCCATGATCTTCTTGACCGTCTTCGCGTCCGCCGTGAGGCGCACATCGGCAATGAAAACGTCGCCCGTGCCCGCGCCGCTGATGCGGAAATCGGCACTGGCGTTCTCGCGTCCCATGAACAGGGCGCCGGGCAGATTCACCTCGGCCTGCTGCCATCCTTCCTTCGCCGGACATTCCAACGCGCCTGACGTGGCGTACGCACCGCCCGAAGCGGCGTCATATTCCACCAGCAATTTGTGCCCCGGCTTCCCGTCGGTCCAATAGCTGACCGTCATGCGCACGTCCTGGCCTAATCCATGCAGAACCGACCCGCCTGGAACGGCAAAGTAGATGTGCGCTTTGCCATGGGCATTGTCGGAGGAGATGCCGGTGCGGCCCTCCTTTTCGACACGGATCGCTGCACCATCGCCATTTTCAAAATTGACAACCCATGGCTTCACATCGGTCACCGCGCTGTTGTCCTGGCCCAGCAGGGCCGTCAGGGCGGCCGCATTGTCGCGGTCGATAAACGGTTCCGCCAGCGGCGCCACCAGTGCGCGCGCGTCGGCGTCGCGGCCCGTGCGTTGAAGCGCTCCCGCCATGGCCAGCGTCATGCGGCCTTGCTGGCCTGCCAGCGCGGCGTCGGCGGCCAATTCGTCATAGGTTTTGCGCAGCGCGTCAATGTTTCCGTCCTTGGCCAGACCGTTGGCATCGTTCAGGAAACTGAGCGCAACGTTTTGCTTGGCCAGTTGCCTGTGCCGGTCGCTGTCCTTGGGGACCACCGGCCAATACAGCCCGTAGCGCTCGCCCACAATCGCGTTGAGCGGCTTAAAGGTGATGGTGAAGGGCTGATCGGCACTCACGAAGGTCAACGGCTGACCCTCTACGGGTTTCAGCCAGGACAGGTCATTGACGGTTTCCGCAAGGAAGTACCACGCCTTCTTTGCCTTTTCCGCGTCGGGCATGGGCGTGATCGGCTGGTCGGCGATGACCGGCGGCCGGTTGGGCTGGTCGTCCACAATCCCTGCCAGCACAACGGGGCCATACATGAACGCCACCAGATTCGGATCGTCGGGCATGGGCCACGCATGCAGCTTCATGGGCAGTTCAAGCCTTATGTGATCACAGTCCTTCCATGTGCGCTTGATGCTTAACCACTTGCCCGGTTCGATCTGCATTTCCACGGGCGTGCCGTTCACGCTTGCCTGCGCCGCAGCACTTACCCACGACGGGATGCGTAGATTGATGCTGAATTTGGCCGGATTGGCCAAGTGAACCGCAAGAGTGGAACCCTGTTCTGCGGGGAACGCGGTGGTTTGTTCCAGCGTGACACCCTTCTCTTTCCAATCCACCTGCGACGAAATGAACAGGTCCACATACACGCTGTCGGCATCATGGAAGTAGATGCTGTCGGCAAGTTTCGCGTAGGATTCGACGCCGGTGCCCGTGCAGCACCAGAACGCGTCACAGGCCGAGCCGAAGACCCGCTGGAAGCCGCTTTCCTGCGGCACGTAGTACTCCAGCATGCCCGACTCCGGTTCCTGCGTTCCGAGGATGCCGTTGAAAAACGCGCGCTCGTAGTAGTCGCCGTAGTGCGGGTCGGCGGTGGCGCAGATCAGGTGGCGCGTGAGCCGGAGCATGTTGTAGGTTTTGCAGGTTTCATGGTTGCTGCGCGACAGCGTGTTGGCCAGTTTAAACGGCTCGCCCCAGACTTCCGCATTCGTGCTGCCGCCGCTGGCAAAAGATCGGGCGGTGATGACGCGGTCCCAGAAGAACTCGGACAGGTATTCGTAGTGCGGGTCGCCCAGCAGTTCGTAGCGGCGGATGGCGCCCACAACGAGCGGGATGTGTGTGTTGCCGTGGCGGTGCGTCAGGTTGTCCTCGCCCCGCGCCAGCGGGTCCAGGAAGGACGACTTTTCAAACTTCTCCGCCAGGGCGCGGTGCGCCGGGTCGCCCGTGATGCCGTAGAGATTCCACAGCGCCTCGCAGAAACCGCCCTCCTCCGTATGGTCGAGGACCTTGTTCCATTCCTCGTGCGAGTACTTTTCCGTGCGTTTGGCAAAGTAGGCGGCCATGCCCTTCATCATCTCCAGCGCCTGCGCATTGCCGCAGAGCAGGTGCTGCTCGCACAGGCCCGCCATGATCTTGTGCATCGTGTAAAAGGGCGCCCAGGGATTGTTCTTCCCCGATTCAAGCCGGTCCCACATGCTCTCGGGGAAGGCGGACAGGTAACTGCCGCCCAATGCCTGCTGGCATTTGGCCATCTCGGCGACCATGAGATTGCCGCGCTCCAACAGGCGTGCGTTACCGGTGCTCGCGTACATCAGCGCGCAGGCCGACAGGTAATGGCCGATGAAATGACCGCGCACCTCCACCGTCGGCGCTTCCCAGCCGCCCAGCGGCTCGCCGGGGGCGTCCAGTCCGGCATTCTTGCGGAAGGTGTACAGCAGCCGGTCCGGTTCCAGCGAGAGCAGATAGCGCAGGTCGGCTTCCTGGGCGGCTTTGAGCCACCCGTCCAGCAAATGCACCTGTGTCAGGTCGAAAGGTTGGAGTTTCTGCACACCCGCCTCCTCTCCGGCGGCGGTTGTCCCGCACAGTACGGCGCAGCCAGATGCGAGCATAAGTGCGATGAACAAACGATTCCCTGTCATGGCTTGTATCCTGCGTGATGGGTTGGGAAAACACGGTTGACTGTAAGGCGTCACGATTCTATCAGGAACAGGCGGGAACCGGGAAACCGGGAAGCGCCCAACCGGGTCTAGGAGCCGAGTAACCCCGGTTTTTGTCCAACCAATCCGCCCCCGGGCACACCGAAAGGAGCGTCCCATGCTGACGTGGATGGTTTCCGTGATGATTATTGCTGGCGCTGGCCCGGCCGCGACGGAGTCAAGGGAGTCTTGGCTGCCGGAGGGGCACCATGTGCTGAACATAGGCGCACCTTCATCGCCCGAGAACAAGAATCCGGAACTTCCGGTTGTCGTGGAGCCGTTCTTTGAGCATGTTCGCGGTACGGTGGAAGCTGTTTCCGTGGATGGTGCAACGGGTCTCTCCGTTGGTCCGGACGGCGGTCTAATGGTCTCCCGCGAACCCAAACCCGAACTGAAACCGGGCGAAACCATCCAGGCGCAGACCGAGGTGGCTGGAGTAGCCTGGTGTGGCACGGACCTGGGGCTCTACCGGAAGGACGGGAAGACATGGAAACGCCATGAGTCCTACGGGGTGGGCGGGCCGTTGGCCAGCAAAATCACGGCGCTTGCGCATGACACCCAGGGCGGGCTTTGGGTCGGCACCCCGATTGGTTTGAGCCTGATGAAGGCCGACGGCACGTGGACACACTTCCAGGGCAAACAGGGCATGCCCTTTGAGGACGTGACCGCGCTTGCCTGCGATCCCAACGACAATCTCTGGATAGGCACCACCTGCGGCGCTATCCTGTACAAGCCCAACGAGACCGGCCGCAAGTGGTTCTATCGCCAGGGCAGGCGTTATCTGCCCAGCGATCATGTGTCTGCCTTGGCGCTCGCCCCGTCAGGCATGACGGCCTGGTTCCTGACAGACGGCGGGATCGGCAAGATAGACACCGTGCCCCGGACCTTGTTGGAAAAGGCGGAGATTATCGAAAAGCGGCTGAATGAACGGCATCGCCGGCTGGGCCTGGTGGCGGATTGCACGCTTGACAATGCCGACAATCCCACGTCCCACAAGATCCACGACAACGACAACGACGGCCTGTGGACGGCCTATCATGTGGCGGCCATGTCGCTGTGCTACGGCGTGACCAGGGATGTGGCGGCCAAAGCCTCCGCCACGGAAAGCATGCATGCGCTCTACATGCTGCAAAACGCCTCGGGCATTCCCGGACTGGTCGCGCGCAGCGTGCTCCCGCCCGAAATCGGCAGCACCAAGGGCAAGCAGTGGCAGCCCACGCCGGACGGGTCCATGTACTGGAAGAGCGACACCTCCAGCGACGAGATAGACGGGCATTACCTGGCGTTCTACACCTTCTATGAGCATGTGGCGCAGTATGACGAGGCGGAAAAGGCGCTGCTGGTCAAACAGATTCGGGCGCTGACGGACCACCTGGTGGACCACGGCTACCAGTTGATCGACTGGCACGGCAAACGCACCCGTTTCGGATTCTGGGATCCCCGCACGTTGAATGAAAACGGCATTGGAACGGTGGACGCCGGCTTGAACAGCCTGCAGATGCTCTCTTTCCTGAAAGTGACCTGCCACATCACGGGCGACAAGAAGTACGAGGAGCATTACCGCAAGCTCATCATGGAGCACGGCTACCTGAACAACATTCTGGTCGCCAAGAAAAGCTTTCCCGACACCAACAACCATTCGGACGACCAGTTGGGGTATGTGGCGTGGTATCCAATTCTGCAACTGGAAACGGACCCCAAGATTCGGCGGGTGCTGATCACCGGCGTGCGGCGGCATTATGAGGTCGTGCGGCCCGAGCAGCCCAGTTTCTACACCTTTGTGACGGCTACGGCCGCCCCGTACCAGTCCGACATCCCGGGTGCAATAGAGAATCTGCGCCAGATCCCCACGGACCGGCGTGTGTGGACACAGACCAACAGCCAGCGTTCCGACGTTGCGTTTTCTGAGATTCCCAACCGTTCAGGCAAGCGGGTGTTGACCAAAGTCCTGCCCGCCGACGAGCGTGCCTTCGAGAAGTGGAATGCCGACCCCTACGTGCCGGACGATGGCTATGACGGCCGAATGGAGGATGACGGCGCGGCCTACCTCCTGCCCTACTGGATGGGCCGCTTCCACGGCTTTATCGCAGAGAAATAGGCCGCAGGCGTTCTACGTTCCTATTTCCCTGTTTTCAGACGCAGGATGGTTAATGAATAGGGCGGGAACTCGTACCCGAATCTGTTGCCCGCCACCTTGACCGCCTGTTCACGCGGCACAATCTTCAGCGGTTCGTCCAAGCTGTTCTCCACGGCATCATCCGCATCGGCCAGCACAACGGCCGTGCCGTCCTGCGCCACCTTCGCCCCGCCGTCCAGCCGGACCTCGGTCTTCTGCGCCTCGCCGCTGGCGTTCACCACCTTGAGCAGCAGGTCGCCGTCCTTGCGCCCGGCCACGGCGGCCATGAGCGATGCGCCGGCGACCTCCTCATCGTGGACCACCTTGCCGTCGAGCAGGCAGCGGATATGCGTCGGGCTCACCTCGACGCGCAGGTCATACCAGCGCCCCGTTTCCACGGAACCGCTCACCTGGCTGCCGACCATCGTCTTTTCGCCTTTATGGCACACTTCGATGCCGTGCATGCGGTTTCCCCAGCCGCCGACATTCCACCAGCCCCAGTTGTCCTTGTCGCGGACGTCGAACATGACCATGAATCCCTCATTCCCGCCAGTCTTGCGGGCCTTGAGCGTGATGGCATAGTCATCCCACGCGATGCTGCCCGTGGTGGACCGCACATCGGTGTCGAGCGACATCTGGCGATAGGCGCCGTTCACGACCGACCAGTCACCGCCCTCGGTCTTCCATTTGTCCGCGTTCTTGGAAAACGCGTCCGTGAATAGCGTCTTGCGGCCCTGGGTCACCTTGAAGTCTTTGTACTCCACCTGCGTGCCCCAAGTGGCCAGCCCGACCTTGCCGCCCTTGCCGGCGGCCAGTTTCGGCTGCCCTTGCAGCGTCACGGGGAAGGTCTCATCGCAGCGGTTCTCGCTGAACAGCTTTTGCACGTAATAGGACGCCGTCCCGCAGACGCGGTGGTTGTCGAACTGGATGGCGTCGGGGTTCCAGGCGCGGTCGTTCACGTTTACAAACAGCGGCGCATAGGAACACATGACCACCTGGTCACCGTTGCGCTCCATGCCCGTCATAAACGCCGCCTCGGCCAGCGCGGCGCGCAGGTTGCCCTTGCCGCAGTTCTTCACCACCGCATACTCGCCCACATAGATCTTGGCCTTGCTGCGGTCGTGCTTGTCGTAGTGGCCGGTCTGGCCCAGGAAGAACGCGGGGTCGGAGTAGTAATGGTCGTCAAAGATGTCCACACGCGCGCCTTCCACGGGCACATTGGAGATAAGCTTGATCTCGGGATACTTGGGCGTGATGGCGTCGGAGAAGGCCTTGTAGTGGGCGTTATAGTCGCCGCCGGAGTTCTCGTTGCCGATTTCCATGTACTTCAGGCCGAAGGGCGCGGGATGACCGTTGGCGGCGCGCACCGCACCCCACTTGGACTCGGCCGGGCCGTTGGCGTATTCGATGGCGTCCAGCGCGTCCTGAATCCATTCGCCCAACTGGTCCACCGGCACGATATCGGGATTGCGTCCCTGGCAGCTCATGCCGCAGTTGATCACCAGCATCGGCGCCGCGCCGACATCCTCGCAAAGCTGGAGCAGTTCGTGGTAGCCCAGGCCGTTGGTCGCGGGATAGCCCCAGAGATTCCAGTGGGTCGGGCGCGACTCGATGGGGCCCATCGTCTTCTTCCACCGCAACGTCGTATCCATACAAAAGCCCTCGACAAAGCAGCCGCCTGGAAAGCGGATAAAGCCGGGCCTCAACTCCTGAAGCATGCCTGCCAGGTCGGGGCGCAGGCCGTTGGGCCGGTTCTTGAAAGTCTCTTTGGGAAAGAGCGACACCACGTCGAGGAAGAAGACACCCATTGCTTTCGTGGCAATCACGAACCGGGCGTCGTTGTCTGTGGCGTTGCTGGTCAACTCGCCCTCAAACTTCTTCCAGTCGCCCGTCAGCCCGGCAACGTCCTGTGCGGCATAGACCTTGCCGTCGGCCGATTCGAGAGAAATTGTCAACGGCCCGGCGAACCCGCCTTCAGCACAGGCAAAGAAGGAGAACTTGCAGGCGGTGCCCTGCTTGAGCGCAATCCCCCAGAAACCGCTGTTGGCCACGCCGACCCGGCCCGCCGCCGTGTTCTTCACGTTTACCTTGAGTGACGCCCGCTGCACGTCGTTCATGCGCTTCGACTCGTCGAGCGCCATGTCCCCGTCGCCTTCGGCGGCGCGCAGGATGGACCAGCCGGTGATGGGGTTGTCGATTTTGTAGTCCATCGACCAGCCGGCGGGCGTGACAATCTTGCCGTCCTTGATCGTGCAGTCCTTGGGCGGCAGCGAATCCTCAAAGGAACGGTTACGAATCATTTCGGCGTAGAGCCCGCCGTCGGCGGCGTGGTTGATGTCCTCGTAGAAGATGCCGTAAAGCGACGGACTGACCGGCCGCGGGGCTTGGTTCATGTCCACCGTCAACTCGGCGGCCTGCACCGCCCCGGCGCACGCCAACATCGCCAACACAACTATTGCCCAACGCGTCATGATTTTTTTCTCCTCAAGTGGTGTCTGCCGCATTGTCCAAAACTAACGCGGCAGTAGGATACAGGGCGCGCCCGGTGCATGTCATCTCTATGGCGTCGGCGCGTGCCTGGCCTTCAGCCCTTCGGGCGTGACGGCAAAGTTGTCGAATTGGGCGCAGTTCCAGCCGGTGCCGAGGCCGGCGAAGCCGTTGAAGGTCTTCCCTTCTTGCAGGGTGGTGACTTCCTTGCCGTCCACGCTCGGCGTGATGTCGACGCCGGCGCATTGCAGGGCGAGTTTGTGCCACGGCTCGCTCCCGAGTTCTATCTTTCCGGACCTGAGTTCCTTCTTCTCAAAGGAAAGGGTCCACGCGCCGTCGTTGTAGAGCTTGAAGCAGTAGCCCTTGGGCGGTTCGGCGCTCTGGGGGCACTTGTTGATGCGCGCGTAGACCGCCGCATAGCCCTGCTTCCCGATGTTCACATCCACGGAGACGGTGTAGTTGGTCCAGTTGCCCGAGCCGAGGATGGTGAAGGGCTCGGGCGTGGGATGGGCGAACCACTCAATGCCTTTGCGGTCGATGCATTGCCGCAGCACCTTCCCCGGCCCGTCGCCACGGTCGGCAATCTCGAAGATGCCACCCTGGTCGGAGAAATATTTGGGCATCTTGCCGCAGGAGTAGTCGTTGAAGTCGTCGGAGTAGGGCATGGGAAACCGCGCCTCGTCCGGCGGCCGGATTGAGGCCATGTACGGGCCCGCCGCCGTGGTGGTCAGCGAATAGAGGGCTTCGGGTTCCAGCGTCAATTCGGCCTTGCCCCAGTGGACGCCGATCTGGGACCAATGTTCCACCAAGTCCCCTTTGCTGTACATCTCGCGCAGCGAGCTTGCCTTGAGCCCGCCCTCCAGGCTCAAGGTGACCGATTGGAGTTCTTTGGCCCCCATGGTCTCGATGATGATGCTGAAGTCGTCGCCGGGGCTGCGCAGCGACACGTAGCTGCCGCCGTCGGGCAGCAGGCCGCAGGACTTGTCGAGGTAGCGCCAGCCCGGCTGGGCAAACTGGGTCGTATGGGCGATGGCGTAGAGCGCCGGCATCACTTCGTAATGGCCGCACCATGGCGTGTCGGCCCGCATCGGCCCGGAGCCGGGCAGCGGCAGGCATTCGTAGTAGGCCGTGACCAGGCTCCAGAAGATCGTTTTGGTCATGCCGCCGATGACATGGTTGCGGTTGAGCATCATCGCGATGGCGCGGCTGCCTTTCTCCCAATCGCCGCTCCACGGGCCGTCTTCACTGGACCACAGCGGCTTGCCCGTCTTGCGCGCCTCGCCGCTGGTGTTGTACCGCCGCGTCGGGTCCTCCTCCGATTGCAGCATGCCGGGGTAATGCCCGCCGATGACCTGTACCGCATCCATCAGGGCCTTGTCCTGGAGCATCGGTTTGGCGATTTCCCAGGGGTGCTGGCCGCACTGGTCGGCGGCGACGATGCGCACCCGGCCCAGTCCCTTGCGGTCGAGCGTGGCGCGCAGCAGCTTTATCCATTCCGTGTCGAAGGGCGTCTCGTTCCAAATGCCGCAATAGTCGATGTCGAGCCCGTGATACTGCTTGGCGCCCGTGATGAACCCGGCCACGAAGTCCGCATTGTCCTGGGTGTAGAACTTCCGCGCGTTGCGCGCCCGCACCTGCTCCCACGACAGCCCCGCCGGGCCGCCGTCGCCCTTCACCGCCTCCTCGCCCACCCACTCCGGCGCGCCCCATTGCAGCACGTCCAGCAGGATGTCCGGGTTCCGCTTCTTCGCCTCCTCCATCAGCCACCACTCGTAGCCCCGCTCGAAGTATTCCGCCTTCGGATGCTCCCATTCCTCCCGCGTCCGCGCATAGCTTGGCTCCGTGCCGTCCGTCGAGTTCACGTCGCCGCCGATTTCGACCTTGAGATGCTGAAACGACGCCCCGCAACCCGGTTTGAAAAGCAGATCGAGAATTTCGCCGCGCTGCGGCTCGGGATAGTCCATCAGCAGCCGCGACGACGCCCCCGCGCTCAGCGCGCCGATGCCTTCAAACACCGGTCCTGGGGAATTGCCGTTTACGACGATGTCGAGCGCCCCGGCGGAAAAGCCCAGACAGGCCGCCGCGCCCGCCACCAGAAGTCTTATGAAGCCCTGTGCCATGGCCAAACTCCGGTTGAAACGCCCGTGGAGGAGTATAGGCGAGGAAAAGGCGGGAAACAAAGCCCCTGCGGCGGTGAAAGGCCCGTTTTGGGACGCCTCCTTTCGGCGATATCGGGCCTACTCCTGGCGAAAGCAGACGCCTTTTGGAGCGGTAACGGCCTCCTCCAAGGCGTTTGCGGCCCCTGGAATGGCGGGGGGACATCGCGCCGGGTCTGGGGTATAATGGCAACGACCGGCGGAAAGCGGCGGAGGCGCGCCGCAGACGCCGCGCCCAGTTCGTGATAGGAGCAGTTTCATGCCTGATGACCTCTCGGTTGAATATCTTGGACGCAAAGACACCGCACTGGGCCTGGTGCTGGACAGTCTCTTCGACGGCGTCTACATTGTGGACCGACGACGCCGGATCCTCTTCTGGAACCGCGGTGCGGAGGCGATGACCGGGTATGCGGCGGCCGAGGTCATGGGCCGGCGCTGCTCCGATGACCTTCTGAACCACATCGACGGGGAGGGGCGGCCGCTCTGCAAGAAAAACTGCCCGCTGGTGCGCGCCATTGTGACCGGCAGCGAGGTGCGCGAGAAGGTCTACCCGATGTGCAAGGATGGGCGGCGCTTTCCCGTGGACACGCTCGCCGCGCCGCTGCGCGACCGCACGGGGGCCATCATCGGTGCCGTCGAGGTCTTCCGCGACGCCAGCCGGGAGGAGGACTTCCGCAACCTGCAGGAGAAGTTCGACAAGCTCGTGCGCCGCTACGTCTCGCAGATCACCTACGAGGAAATCCTGTCACAGGCGTCGGGCGCCGACACGCGCGTGGCATTGCGCGACATGACGGTCTTCTACCTGGACATCGTCGGGTTCACCGCGCTCTCCGAGAAGAACACCCCGGCGGACACGGTGAAACTGCTCAACGAATTGTTCGGCCTGTGCGGCGTCATCACCCGCGAAAAGAACGGCGACATCGACAAGTTCATCGGCGACGCCATCATGGCGGTGTTCATTGACGCCAACGACGCCGTCGAGGCCGCCGAAACACTGCTGAACGAGGCCTTTCCCCGGCTGAACGGCGAGCGCGCGGCCGCGGGCCTCGACCCTGTGCGCGTGCGCATCGGCATCAACAGCGGGGTGGTGCTCCAGGGCGACATCGGCACCGCCGACCGCAAGGATTTGACCATCATCGGCGATGTGGTCAACACCGCGCAGCGCATCGAAAGCATCACGCCCCCGGACAGCCTCCGCATCTCGGAGGCGACCTACTCCCGGCTGAGGCCGGAAAACGGAACACGGTTCTGTTTCGACCGCGAAACCATGGTGAAGAACCGCGAAACGCCCGTGAAGCTGTTTGCGCCCAGAGTGGAGAAGGAATAGCCGGGACCGGCGGAAGGATGAGGTCCCATGGACGCCATGGACGAAACGGACACGATGGACGAAATGGACCGCAGGACCGGAACCGACAAGATGGACTTCCCGGGACGCGCGATCATGCCTCAACTCCATCTCCGCCTCTTCCGTCCATACGGTCCATACGGTCCATTTCGTCCATATCGTCCATGATCCCCCGTCAACGCCCGTCAACACTGACGACATTGGCAGCACCATTCACCGCTGACTGACCTGGAAGGAGAACGTCATGAAGAAGTTTCTTGTGCTGAGCCTCGTGCTGAGCGCCGCCTGGGCCGTCGCCGACGACCGGAACGATGTGCTCGGCACGGCCTCGGGCTGGTGGCAACTGGGCAGCGCCGCCGTGAAGGCCGGTCCCGCGCTGAAAACCGTGGGGAGCATCGACGCGGGCCTGCTGGAGGAAGGCGGAGGCGCGCTGCCGGATGCAAAAGCCGCCCGGCTCAAGGACGCCTACTTCGACGCGGGCGCCGACCTTGCGTCAAAGGGCAGCGCCATCACGGTGTACCTGCGCGTGCGGGACCCGAAGGGCACTTGGGGTAATGCGCTGTTCACCAAGCGCGGCAGTCACGAGATAGTCCACTTCAATCTGTTCAGCGTGGACCTGCCGGGCACGCCCGGACAGGACATCGGCTTCGAACTGCACACGGAAACGGGCTTCTGCATGGTCAGCTTCCCCGTCTCCGCCCTCGCCCCGACCGCCTGGCACGACTTGGTGGGCATGTATGACGGAAAACGGGTGCAACTGCTTTGCGATGGACGCGTGATGGCGCAGCAGCCCTGGCGCGGCGGTGACATCACGCAGAACAATGAGCCGGTGCTCATCGGCGCCGAGACGGACCACGGCAACATCGTGCGCCTGTTTACCGGCGAAATGGAAGAGGCGGCGTTGTGGCCGCGTGCGCTGGGCGACGCCGAACTGGCGCAGGTGATGCGGACGGCATCGATTGTGCCCGGACCGGAGATGGTGGAGCGCTATGCCTCGCCCATCCACTATCGCCCGGCGGCGGGCCGCCTCGCCGACACGATTCCGTTCTTCTGGAAGGGCGATTACCACATCTTCTACCTGCGCGCGCTCGACAAGGTGCCCTGGGAGCACATCGTTTCCCAGGACCTGGTCCATTGGCAGGAACTGCCGACTGCGCTGCGTTCGGATGGGGCGAAAGACGGCCCCGACGGGCTGCACATGTTCACCGGATCGGTCTCGGAACACCAGGGCAGCTTCCACATCTGGTACACCGGCTGGAACCCGGAGAACAAGGAGGGCCGCGAGAAGATTAGCCACGCCACCAGCCCCGACCTGGTGACCTGGACCAAGCATCCGGAGGACGGCTTCTTCGGCGACGGCGTCCACTATGACAACAGCGACTTCCGCGACCCGTACGTGTTCTGGAACGCGGCGGAAAAGAAGCTCTGGATGGTGGTCTGCGCCCGCGACGCCAAGACCAAGCACCCCGTGCAGGGCCTGTTGAAATCCGACGATGACGTGCACTGGACCCAGTGCGAGCCGCTCAAGCTCGACCCGCCGCTCGGCGAGGGCACCCCGGAATGTCCCGACCTGTTCAAGATTGGCGACACGTGGCACCTTATCCATTCGCCCAGCGCCGGAACGACGGACATGCGTTACGCGGCCGAGGTGGGCGGGCCCTACAAGGTGGCCGAGACCGGCGCCATTGACACGCCGATCCTCTACGCAGCCAAGCGCATGTTCGACGGCAAACGCCACCTCATCAGCGGCTGGATACGCGACCTCGGCGGCGAGCATGACGGCGGCGACATGCAGTGGGGCGGCGATCAGAGCGTGCCGCGCGAGGTCTATGACGGGCCGAACGGCATGCTCTACTTCAAGCCCGTGCCCGAGGCGGTGGCGGTGTTCGACACCACCGTGGCGACGCTGAACAGTTCCGTGACAAACGGCGAAAACGTGCTGAAGTCGGCCACGCCCGACAATTACCTGCTGGAATGCAGTGTGAAACTGGGTGCCGGAACGGTGCTCGACCTGCACATGCGCCAGGGCGGCACCGCGGAGGCGGGCTATCATCTCATCCTGCGCCCGGAAAAGCACGAAGCAGAGATCGGCGGCGCCAAGTTTAAATACGCGCGCCCGGTAAGCATCGACACAGCCCAGCCGATCAAGATTCAGGCCTTTGTGCAGGGCTCCATCATCGAGTGTTTCATCAACGACGCCTACGCCTTCAGTTGCCGCGCCTACGACTGGCGAAAAGGGGACATGACCCTTTCCATCTCCCACGGAAACTCCGCGGTGGAGCGCTGCGAGGTCAAGGTGCCGTCGAAGGAAAACGGCGCGTAGAATCGGTCAGGACACGCCCTCTTCCGCCACCGCACCGGCCGGGATAAAGGATGCGCAGTCTTCGCAAACGGGAAGCGGCTCGGCATCGGCGAACTCGTCGGCGTCCTGATAGGCCTGGACCTTTTCGCCGGTCGCCCGGATGACGAAGCCGCCCACGGCGCCGGTCACGAAGGCCAGGACGACCGTGACGACGATGCCGGCGATTTGCGCCCCCGCAATACCCGGAATGACAAAGATTGCGGCCACGCCGCCGAGCAGGCCCGGCATGCCATGCAGATTGTGCACGCCGCAGGTGTCCACGATCTTCAGCGCATTTTGCAGCCGGGGCTGAATGACGTTGTAGCCAACCACGCACAGGCCGCCCGCCAGCGCGCCGATGAGCATGGCCGCGGGGGCGCTGGCCTGGTTGCAGGTGGCGCCGATGGCCACGCCGCCCGCCAGCGCGGCGTTCGCCATGTCGGCGATGCCCAGCTTGCCCTTGCGCAGTGCGACACTGGCGACGTAGGTGACCAGCGTGGCGCCGCAGAGGGCCAACAGCGTGTTAATGACGGTTCGGGGCATCTGGTCCGCCGGAACGACGGCGCTGCAGAAACTCGGCCAGAACAGCCACAGGACCATCGAGCCGAGCATGGAGAAGCGGTCCGAGGTGGCGTCGCTCTCGACGGGCAGGTCCCGCTGCTTTTCACGGGTCAGGGCCAGGCAAAGGCCCAGGCCAAAGTAGGCGCCGAAGGCGTG
>CAIXUF010000654.1 GCA_903922535.1 Candidatus Hydrogenedentota bacterium | reverse complement strand
TGTACTTGATGTCGGAAATCTCGTTCGCATCCTTCAACGGCCTCAAAGCGCCATATTTGGCCTTGAGCGATTCCGCGGCCTGCGCGGCCTTCTTCACCTCCTGGCGCCCCGCTTCCACTTCAGCAGGCAACGGCCCCCGCCTCAACAGCTTCAGATTCGCGGCCGCTTCGTCGCACGCCGCGCGCGCCTTTGCCAGCGCCGACTGCGCTGTCCTGTCATCCAGACGGACAAGCTCCGCCCCCGCCGCAATTTCCTGGCCCTCGGTCACCAGCACCTGGTCCACCAGTCCGGACACCTGGGACGAGAGCTCGACTGTCTTCTCCGGCTGTGCCATTAGCGATCCGACCAGTTCCACCGTCGGCTTGAGATCTTGCACCTTCGCAAGGGCGGTTTCGATTTCCACCGGCCGCAGCGGCTCAACCGCCTCTCCGGAACCCGCACCGGGTTTGGCGCCGCAGCCCCATCCCGTTCCAATCACCGCCAGCATCACGGCCACGGCCAACATTCTTGACGTTTTATCCATTGTGACCGACTCCATTGGCAATTCCCGCCGGACCCGCCGTTTCCCCGTTACCGCCCCCGGGCCGAAGCGCCCAAGGGGTAAACACGCGCACCAGCACATAATAAATCACGGGCGTGGCCACGAGGCTCAGCAGCAGGGATATGCACAGCGCGCCAATCACGCCCACTGCAAGCGGTTTCAGCATGTCCGCGCCGGCTCCCACGCCATAGGCCAGCGGGAGCAGACCCAGGAAGGCCGTCAATGAGGTCATCAACACGGGCCGCAGACGACGCCGCCCGGAGTGGACCAGCGCCTCCGTAACCGACAGCCCGTCGCGCCTCAAATGCTCCACCGAGTCCATCATCAATATGCCGTTCTTTGCCACAATCCCGAAGCCAATAATCGCGCCCAGGAAGGACACAATATTCATGGACATGTCTGTCAGCCAAAGTGCGCCCACCACGCCGAACAACGCCAATGCGGACCCCGCAACAATGGCAAGGGGCTGGAATATTGTGCCAAACTCCAGAATCAGCACGGCAAACACCAGCAGCGCCGCCATGAGCAGCACAACGGTAAGGTTCTTGAACGACTCCTGCTGCTGCTGGTAAAGCCCTCCGTACTCGATGGGGACATCCGGCGGAATCTCAACGGTCTTGGACACCTTTTCCTGGATCGCTCTTACCGCCGTGCCCAGGTCCGAGCCCGAGAGGCGGCCGGACACCGCGATAAGCTGGCGCTGATCTTCCCGGTGCATCTCCAGCAGTCCCGGTTGATGCTCCACACGCGTCACATCGCCAAGCGTCTCTCCCGTACCGGTGTCCGAGCGCACCGGCAGCAGGCTCATGTCCGCCTCCCGCTGGCTGCCCGACATCAGTATGCGCACATTCCGAATGCGGTCCCCCTCGACTATGTGCGAGGCCACGGTGCCCAGCAGGGCCGTCTCGAGGTTTGCGCCCAGTTGCGCCGCGTTCAGCCCCGCACGCGCCGCCTCTTCCAGGTTTACCCGGAAGATGACGGACGGGCCCGCCACGATCAGCCCATTGTTCACATCCACCACGCCCGGCACGGTTTCGATGACCCCGGCAATCTTGGTGGCCAGACGGGTCAGGGTTTCCGTGTCGCGCGAGAATATCTTGATCTCAATCGGTTCGGGCGACCAGGTAAGGTCGCCAATCAAATCGCTGAGAATGCCTGGGAATTCCGTGGTCAGCGCCGGTTCCGCCGCCTGAATCTTGGACCGCAATTCGTCGATGACCGCGCTGGTCGCGCGTTTCCGGTCGGCGTGCAGCTTGACGAGGAAATCACCCGTGTTGGGCTCCGCAATCGCCAGCGCCAGCCGGGCACCCGTCCGGCGCGAGTAACTTTCCACCTCCGGCGTCTTCTGCAGGATCTCCTCCACATGGCGCAGCATCCGGTCCGTCTCCGACAGGCTCGTGCCGGGACGGCTGAAATAGTCCAGCACAAACGCGCCCTCGTCCTGGCTTGGCAGAAAATCCGAGTCCAGCCGCAGGTAGAGCCCGACCCCGCCGGCAACCACCAGGCACAACATCGCCATCATGATCGCCGTATGCCCCAGCGCCCTGCGCATGGTCCATTCATACACTTGAATCAGGCGCCCCAGCCGGGCTCCCCGCCGGACAAGGGCGGCAACCGTGCTGTGCCGTATCAGCGTGACGCCCAGCGTCGGAATAAGGGTCACGGCAAGCGCCAGCGAGATGAGCAATGAACAGACCATCGTCAGCGCAAGCGCCCGGAAAAACACGCCCGGCACCCCGTCGAGATAGGCCAGCGGCACGAAGACCACCACCGGCGTGATCGTGCTGCCCACCAGTGCCCGGCCCACCTCGCGCATGGCCGTCCCCACCGCCTCCGACGGAGCAAGGCCCTGGCTGACCTTGGTGTGGATGGCCTCCACCACGACAATCGCGTCGTCGATAATCAGGCCAATCGCCGCCGCAATCCCCCCCAGCGTCATCAGGTTGAAACTCATGCCCAGCGCATGCATGCCCAGCATCGTGATGAGCAGCGTCGCCGGAATGGACACCACCGCCGCGAGGGTCGTCCGGACGCTGCGCAGAAACAGATACATCACCGCCACGGAGAGCATGATGCCGAAGATGATGCTCTCCCAGACGCTGCGCACGCCTTCCCGCACAAACACCGACTGATCGTAGAAGAAAGCCATGCGCGCGTCCGGCGGAAGGTGCCGCCGCAGCGCCGCCATCTCTGTCTTGAGCGCCTCCGCGATTCCAAGGGTGTTTCCGTCCGGCTGGCTGCGCACGTTCAGCAGCACCGCATCGACCCCGTCCGCTGTGACGATGTTGTACTTTGGCGCGGCGCCCTGCACCACGGATGCCACGTCGCGTATGTACACGGGGGTGTCGTTCGGAAAGGCCAGGGGGATGTCCCCGATTTCCTTAAGGCTGTGCGCCCGCCCGTCCACCAGCGTCAGATAAAGCTGGCTGTTTTCCTCGTGCATTCCCGAGGGGACAAAAAGATTCGTCTTGTTGAGCGTGTCGCACACCTGGCTCGCGGTCAGATGCCGCGCGTCCAGCTTCGCCGGATCAATCACCACATGGTATTCCGGCTCGCGCCCGCCGACCAGGTCCACGCGGGCAACGCCCGCGATGCGCAGAAACTGCGGCTTGATCTCGTATTCCGCCATCTCCCACAGCTCGGTGATGTTCCGGGTCTTGCTCGTGAGGCTCACCCCGATGATCGGAAACGACGAGAAGGTCAGCCGTTGCACCCGGTATTCAGCCGTCTGCGGCAGTTCGTTGCGTATTTGCGCCAAATGGCTGCGCACGTACAGCTCCGCCTGCACCATGTCCGTGCCCCAGCGGAAGAACACGTTCACTTCGGCGGAGCCGCGGCCCGTCGCCGACCGGATGCTCATGGACCCTGGCGTATCCTTCATCGCCTCTTCAATGGGGCGCGTAATCGTCGCCATCATCTCGTCCGCGGGCATGACTCCGTTGTCCACCAGAATCACCACCCGCGGAAAGTCGGTCTGCGGAAACACGGAAGAGGGCATGCGGTACGCCGCGTACACGCCGCCAAGGCACAGCGCTAGCACCATAAAGAGGATGAATCGGTTGTGGCGCGTCACGAAAGCCGCTTCCGTCCCGGGGTTCATGGCGTGCCCCCCGTGCCTGCGTCCATCCGGCCGCCCACCGCGTGCTCCAGTTCCGCCATCGCCGCCGCATAGTCGCCCAGCGCCTCGTTGCGGTCGTTTCGCGCCTCGATGAGCGTCTTGTGCGCCTCGATTACCACAAGGATGCTTTCCTCCCCCGCCTTGTACACCCGCTGCGCCGTTTCGTAGTTGTGCTCGGCCAGTGGAAGCGCCTCTTCCGTGCTGGACCGGAGTTGTTCCGCCGCTTTTCGAACGCTGACCGCCGCCTTCTCCACATCCTCCCGAATCGACTCCTCCACCTCTTCGAGGTCCTTGTGCTTTTGTTGCAACTGTATGCGCGCCTTCGCGATCTGTGCCCGGTTCAGGTCAAATATGGGAAGGTCCGCCTCAAGCGAGGGTCCGGTGATGCTGTTGGCCGTGTATTTGGCTGCGAGTTTGTCCTCCGCGGGCATTGGATAACTGGGTTGCGGATCCTTCGCCGGATTCCATGCGGCGACGCCCCGCTGGAAACGACTGGGGCCCGCGCTGTTGTTGAATCGCTCGGATTGCACGCCCAACGAAAGGTGCGAAATGATGGACCGGCTCTCTTTTGCCAGTTCATTTTCGGCCAGCCGGACTTCCATGGCACCCATTTGCGCGTCCAGCCGCTGCGACATGGCCAGTTCGATCAGCGCTGCATTGTCTGGTATCTCTGCCTTTGGTTCTTCAATCGGGTCAACAAGTTCCCATGCGGTTGCCGACTTGTCGATGCCAAGCAGTTTTGCGAACGAGGCCCGCGCCTGCTCAATGTTCCCCTGAACCTTGGACAACCTCATTCGCGCCGCCACCAAGTCCGATTTCACGAGATTTACGTCCAGCAGCGTCGTCTCGCCCGCGTCAAATCGATGCTGCGCCAGGAGCATGGACTGGTCCACGAGCGCGCCATTCTCCCGTTCGATGCGTTCGCTCTCCTTCAGGGCCACCAGCCCGTAATACTGCGTCTTGACCTGCGCGGCCAGTGTGACCGCAGCATCGCCCACTTTCAGAACCGTGTTTTCCAACTGGTTCAGGGCGGTCTTCCTGGCGATGGGCATCTGCCAGAGGGCCGAGAGCTCCTGGGCAAAGGTCGTCGTCAGATCGACGCGCCCCCCGATGTTCGGCAGGCGCGGCACCAACGAAACCACAGGGTTTGCCAGCAGGCCCGACTGCACCACCTCCGCCCGCGACACGCCAATGTCCAGAAACGACGACTGGAAGCCGCGGTTGTTCAGCAGCGCGATCTGGATCGCCTTATCCAGGTGCAGCCCGTCCTGCAATAAGTCCTCCACCTTCTTTTCGATCAGCGGGTCCACGGCCGGATCATAGACCTCCTTTGCGCCCGTGTGTTTGGTGATGAGCGCCGCCGCCTTACGGTAATCCCCTTCTGGCCGCACCGTGCCGCAGCCGGTGACAAACAGCACCACACAGCAGGCAACTTCCACGAAAGTTGTCCGTGACAGGGTATTACTCCGGTCGGGCCTCTCCGCCCCACGGGGCGGCACCGGCGCATGGCTTCTATTCATTTCCAACCGCATCGCAAGCGACAAACAATTCTGGCAAGACGCCCATTTCTGCACAAAGTCTTTGTCCGTCGGGACCTGACTTTACCAACAGTCCTGAAAATCGAGTGTATCAACTGGCATCGAACCGATCAATAAGCCGAATTCATGACTCGATTTTGCGTGAAGGCAGAAGTGGCGGGTACAGTACTTTCCAAGCATGTCCTCATTGCGGGCAATCTCTTGTTCGCCAAAGGCCGGTGTCGGGGCGTGGGTTCAAGCGAGTGCCGATAGATTCTACGGAAAAGAATGGACACGAACCCGAATCACCTGCCGGGTTAAGTCCATAGAGTCCATGACTTAGAGCTAGCCATGGCCGAACCAACTGCCGTTTTCAGGTTCAAGACGGGGGAACTACGTCGATTCGAGCAGTTTTCCCTGCACCGTTTCCAGGATACGGGATGGAGTCCCGTGTGAACGTACTGGCCCGCAGAATCTCTATGCCAATCAGCACACCCTGCGCATTCAGCTCCGCCGTGATGTTCGGGCTCACCTCAATGTTTCCGTTTCCGGTTCGTTGGATATAACGAGGTGCAGAATGTCTTCCTTTTCAGGGTCTTCGCGAGAATCTGTGGGTAAAGATGGCTTAGAAGGTGGGCATCCGGGTAGTCTCTTAGGCTTCAAAGCTTACGAGGAATTGAAAACCGGAGCCTACCCGAATGCTTGTGATTACGATACT
>CAIXUF010000653.1 GCA_903922535.1 Candidatus Hydrogenedentota bacterium | reverse complement strand
CGGCGCCGGACTGGTTGGCTCGGTACATGAGGCGCGAACTGCCCCCGTCTATCCTGAGCAGATACCCTTCCTTGTGATAGTCCTCACAGTCCAGAATCGTCCAGTTGGTGGCGTCATCGGGGAAGGGCGACGCATCCAGCCGCACCCACGCAAGCACCGTGGAATCGCCCGGAATCTTCAGCCCGCCGCCGTCGCCAAAATCAACATAGTCGCCGCGCCCGGAGAAACGCAGCGACGGCGGGTCACCGGCCACCCACTGTGCCCCGACTATCTTTCCGTCGTGTCCGTTCCCGCTACTGTCGTGAAGGGTAGTTCCCACTCCCTCATCGAGCGTGTAATGGGCCGCAAGATGCGCGGGAACCTGGGCTTGGACGGTCGCCGCGCAAACAAGCGCGAGGAGGATTATGGTGATTCGCTGTTTGTTTGGCATCTCAATTCGCCTCAGATGACGGTTGTATTTGCAGCATGGACGCCTGCCCAATAATTGCGTGTGTCGTCGAGAATAATACGACCGCATCGGGTGCCGTGCAACTGCTTTTCTTCAGTGGTGACACTGCGAAAACACTGGCGCATACCATACTGTGTCCTGAGTACGTTTTGGAGCAGGGAGAGACCGCCTCTTGACAAGATTCAGCGGCAACCACATAATGAGCCCACCGGCTGTTTCACCATCGGACCGTCCCCCGACACAGGATGGGCGACTTGCCTGCCTTGCGGGCAATGACTTGCCTGAGTTTGCGCGAAAGGAGCGAGACATGCAGAAAATGGGTTGCTCTCTCTTCGGAATGCTGTGTTTGGCGCTGTTGACGCTTCCAGGATGTGCTCACAGCGGCTCGTCCGATGGGTTGTCGCGCTCGCTGTTTTCCGACATGGTGTATCTGCAAGACTCGCACAGCGCGCGCGCTTCCAGCTACGACCGCACGGGAGGCAACATCGACTTCCGCGCCGTCAAGCCGGGAGAAACCCTCAACCTGGCGACACTCGCCGGTGCCGGCTGCATACGTCACATTTACTTCACCATCGTGCCCACGGATCACTATTTGCGCGACCTGGTGCTGCGAATGTACTGGGACGGAGAGATCGCGCCCAGTGTCGAGGTTCCCTTTGGCGATTTCTTTGGAGAGGGGCAGGAACGGGTGCGCTTCTTCCGCTCGCTGATGGTTACGGTGAATCCCGGCGCGGGGGGTGTTGCGGGCACAGTCGGTTTCAATTCCTATTTTCCGATGCCCTTTGAGAAGGGCGCGCGCCTCACCCTGACCAACGAGGGCGAAGACACAATAGGCGCCGTCTGGTATCACGTGGACTACGAGAAGTTGCGCCATGTGGACGCGAATGCGGGCCGTCTTCACGCCCAATGGCACCGCGAGAATCCAACCACCGCCGTGGGCGACAATCCGAATGTCACCATTCATGACGGAAAGAACAGGGACGGCAAGGACAATTACGTCATCCTGGACGCCGAGGGACGGGGCAATCTTGCGGGCTATTTTCTGAACATAGACAATGTCATCGGCGGATGGTACGGGGAAGGGGACGACATGATTTTCATCGACGGCGAGCCCTGGCCGCCGTCCTTTCACGGAACCGGCACCGAGGAAATATTTGGCGGAGGCGCCTGTCCGAACACGGAGTACGCGGGCCCCTACACCGGCTTTTATCTGGTGGGCAACCGCGATTTTGCGGGTAAGGTGGGCATGTACCGTTTCTTCGTGACCGACCCCATCCGCTTCCAGAAATCCATCCGGGTCACCATTGAGCACGGCCATGCCAACAACTTCGCCAATGACTACACCAGCACGGCATTCTGGTACCAGCCCGAGCCCCACAAGGTCTTCCCCTCACTGCCAACGGCCGAAGAGAGATGGCCGCGCGCTGGCACGGACCCGAATGATCAGGCCTTTCTGAAGTTTCAGAAGGCGCGGAACAAGCTGAACCGGATGCGGCGCATTGCGCGTGAGCAGCAACTGGACGCCGCCGTGGACAGGGAGATGGACGCGGCCGAGGCAAGGATTAACAAGGCGGAAATCGCGTTTGAAAAACAGGATTACACCGGCGCGACACCCGATTGTGACGGGGCGCTCGACATCCTGTTCAAGCTCCTTGACCAGTATGACAAAAACCGGTAAACGGGAATTCATGGCGCGCCTATTGGCGGCCAAACGATAGAGGAGGTGGATGACCATGTTGGAAATGCTGCTTGTGGCTGTTCTGTCGCATTGTGCCGCGGGACCTTCGCCGGATGAAATGAAGATGATGGAGCAGTGGCGTGCGGGAAACGGCGCGGCTGAATACGGGCCGTATGATTTTGTTCTTGACGGGGTGCCTTCCGCCGAGATAATGCCCGACTCATCCATCAAACACGAAACCGGGCCCACGAGTGACGTTGCCATTATCACCCGTCCAAATCTCGGGTTTGAGATCCGCCGCGAAACCGTGTGGTATTCGGACTTTCCCGCCGTGGAATGTGTGCTCCATATTCGCAACACAGACACGAAGGACACGCGCATCCTGGAGGACATCCAGGCACTGAGCACCTTCTTCCCGTCCACGGGCGGTGACCCCGTACTCCATTACGCCAAAGGCGCGACCTGCTCCATGGACGATTTCCAGCCGCTTTGCCGCACGTTGAATCCGGGTGCGCACGCGCGGTTCCAACCGGGCGGCGGGCGTTCGTCGAGTGAGATTCTGCCGTTCTTCAACCTGGAACTGGGCGGCGGACGGGGTGTGATACTCGGCGTGGGCTGGTCGGGAGAATGGGCGGTTTCTTTCGATCAGGACAAGAGCAAGGACAAGGGCAAAGACAGGGTAACGTCCCTGCGCGCGGGCATGGACCTGACCCATCTTCGGCTCCATCCCGGCGAAGAGATTCGCACGCCGCGCATCCTGCTGCTGTTTTACCAGGGCGACTGGCTGCACGGCCAGAACCTGCTGCGCCGCTTCATCCTGGCGCACGCCCACCCAAGCGCGGCGGGCAAGCCCGTCGAGCCGTCGCTTTTCGCCTCGAACTGGGGCGGCACCTCCATCGCCAACCACCTCACGGACGCGGAGGCCATCATCGCGCATGACCTGCCCACCGATTTCTACTGGATTGACGCGGAATGGTTTGGCACGGGGAAATGGCACCAGACCGCGGGCGACTGGCGGATCAAGAAGGAACTCTATCCGGAGGGACTCAAACCGCTCAGCGACCGTTTGCACACCGCGGGCCGCAAACTGCTGCTATGGTTCGAGCCGGAGCGCGTCTGCGAGGGCACGCCCTGGTACACGGAACATGCGAACTGGCTGCTTGAGGTTCCCAAGGAACAGCGGCACTACAACTGGGGCTCCTCGCAGGCCGAACCGGACTGGGTCAAGTGGGAAAGCCTGCGCAACCAGATCAAGGAGAATGATCGGCTGTTTAATCTGGGCGATCCAGAGGCATGCGCCTTCCTGACCGATTACATGTCGGCCTGCATTGACGAATTCGGGCTGGACTGTTTCCGCCACGATGCAAACATCGCCCCGCTCGAATTCTGGCGCGCGGCCGACGCGCCGGACCGGCAGGGCATCACGGAAATCCGCTGGATCGAGGGCCTGTACGCGTTCTGGGACGGATTGCTTCAGCGCCACCAGAACCTGATCATTGACAACTGCGCCAGCGGCGGACGCCGCATCGACATCGAGTCGCTGCGCCGGACCACGCCGCTGTGGCGGACCGACCACCCGCAGGAAATCGCGGGGCGCCAGTGCCATACCTACGGCATTTCCTATTGGATTCCGCTCAATGCCACGGGCTGCGACGCGCGCGATGCGTCCTACTCCCTCCGCAGCACCTATTCGAGCATCATGGATGTGGGGCTTTTCGCCCATGGAGACGTCGCGCAACCGAAACCCATTCCGGCGGACTATCCCTATGATCGCATCAAGGCGGCCCTGCAGGAGTACCGCGACGTCCAGAAGTACTTCCTGGGCGACTACTACCCCATCTCGCAGTACTCGCAGGCAAGTGACGCCTGGATGGCATGGCAGTTTGACCGCCCGGACCTGGGCGAAGGACTGGTGCAGGTCTTCCGCCGCCCCGACAGCCTGTGCGAAGGTGCCTGCCTGCCGCTGCGCGGCCTTGACCCCGAAGCCCGGTATACGGTGGCCAACCGCGACATTCCGGAGACAAGCGTCCATACCGGGAAAGAACTGATGGAGAAAGGCCTTTCCGTGACGGCGGCAGAACGGCCCGCCGCGCTGGTCATCACCTACAGCAGAGAGAAATGACTTCAAACACGAAGGATCCACGAATGCGTTTTGCGATGTGCCTGGGTGCCTGTTTCGCCGCGTTTCTGACAGGCTGTCACACGATTCGTCCGGACGAAAAGCCAAGCCATGGACAGGCGGCGTTGGACGCATCCTTCTTTGAACATTGTGCGTTTGTGTCCGTGGATATACAGGAGGGGTTGCGGCCCGAACCGCTCGCTGAGGAACAGGTGCCCAAAGAATGGAAGAAGATGGGATTCACCGCGGAGGACGTCAATACCGCGAACGCCTTCGCCTGGGATGTGGCGCTGCCCAATGCCGTAAAGGTGGCTGACGCGTGCAGGAAACGCGGCCTGCCGATCATCCTCATCCATTGGGGCTATTCCTTCGCGGACGGCATGGACCTCGACCCGGACATCCGCAGGGCCATGCTCGCCGAACACGGCACGGATTACAGCAAATGGAGCGGAAACCTTGGGCAACCGGGCTCGGCGGTGGCCAGGGTGTTGGGCAAGGGGGATTACGTCCTGGCCAAGACCGCGCAGGACGCGTTCCGCTCGTGCAGTATTGATTTTGTGCTGCGCAACCTCGGGATAACGCGCATTGTGTTCGTTGGCGGACACACGGGTGCCTGCCTGGGCAAGACGGCCAAATCCGCCAAACGCCTCGGATACACGACACTCTGCGTCAAGGACGCCACCAACAACGCGCGTGAGTCGTCGCGCGAGAAGGACATTCAGGAAACCGGTTACGACTACATCATGACGACGGCGGCATTCCTCGATTTGGCCCGGCAAGACGTCAAACCGAGTGTGCCGTAAATGTGGGGCAAATCGTCAAGGCAAAAGACCGCTAGGACAGGTCCATTTCCCAGGCGTTCAGGCCGTCGAAGACACCCTCCCCGTCCTGCACCATGAAGCCGACACGGCCCGTGGCATTTTCGGTGGAATAGGTCTGAACAAGCAGGTCGTTGAGGTACACCTCGAAGATCCTCTTCCGAAAGAGAAGCCGGAAGCGGCAGCGTTCACCGGGAGGAATGCCCGCCACGGTCGCGCATCCGAACCCGGTCCGATCTTCCGACTCGAAGCGCGGCTGTTCCGCCCACCGCAGCGTCCCGATCTCCGTCTGGCCCCAAGTCTCGAACAGGATGGCAGTGGCTTCCCTGTCCTTTTCTTCCAGACAGATTCCCACGCCGGGAAAGACGAGACCGTCACGCGCGGTGATCTTCATGAACCCTTCCATGACGAACCCCTTTTCGCCGTCGAACGCCGTGTCGAGGAAGGCAAGCGCGATGTTTGGCCTGCCCGGGGTGATCCATCGCGGTGACGGCAATGGAGGGGCCTTGAGCGTGATTTGATCCTGCGTGGCGGCGCACTCGCCGCCCGGCTCGGGTCCTGCCAGCCGGACGCGCCCGGAGTCAACGGACAGCGCCGAACCCTTCAGTGCGTCGTTGCCTTTCCAGTAGCCCATGTGAAGATGGCCCGCGCCGTCCACCACAGCGGACTTGAGCGGCGCGTGCCACCAGAAGAGTCCGCCGGGGTCGAGGATGTAGTTCGTCAGAAGCGTTTCGCCGGGCAACCGGCAATACCCGGCCCAAAGGGCCACCACGTTGCGCCCCGAATAGCCGTTGAGCCGGAAAGCCGGGTAATCAGGACTGAACGGACCGGTGGGTTTGTCAGACAGGAACGTTGCAACGGCGTACTGGAAGGAACCGGGATAGAAGCCGCCGACAAGGAGATAGTATTTGCCGCCAATGCGCTCGCATCCGCCCGGCTCCTGCACGACGCGGACATTGAGGTTGTCGGTGAACGGAAACTCCCCGATCCAGGTCCACTTCACGCCGTCCTCGGAGCGCAGCATGCCGCCCACGGCGTAGCCGTAGTAGACCGTCTTTCCCCCTTCGACTTCGCTGATTACATCCATGTGGTCGATCCGCTGGCCGTCGGGCCTGCGCACATCGAACTCGGGCCCGAGCCAGGTCCAGTGAACGAGGTCCGTCGACTCCCACAAACGCAGAACGTCCTGCTTGTCGCCTGTGTAGCTCCCGTGGTTCATCAGGTACCGGTCGCCCACTTTCCACACGCGCATGGCGTAGATGACGAACGGCGCATCCTTGATGACGGGACCAACGTCCTTCCAATGAACGCCGTCAGTGGACGTGGCCAGCCAAACGTTGCACCATTGGTCGCGCACATCGGCAATTTGCTGCTCGTGCCGGTACATGGTGAACAGGTAGAAAGTGCCGTCGCGCCAGACCACACAGTTGTCCTTCAGCGAACCCTCGGGCGCACGGTACAACAGTGCGGAGGCGTTGCCGGAAACAAGAAGAAGACAGCCGACAATCAGGGCGGTGGCGATGCCGGTGGCGCGCCAAGCTCCACCCCGCGCATATGCGATAAACATACATCCCTCTTTCCCGTGCGCCGCCCTGACAAGCCGCGGCGCGACATCTGTTCACAAGCTGAACCCTGCACGCGCAGGATCTCCTCTTGATTCCGACACCGGTTCCCGCGTTCAGGCCGGACGTTCGTATCCCAGGTTCTCGATATCCACAATCGCGCTGATGATGCCGGTGCTGATCCGGCCCAGCCGGCCCTCATCCTGGCATTGGCCGTCCAGCGAGGACAGCCGGTCCAGGACCGCGACCAGCCCTTTCCGGTACAAGCCGCGGCCCTTCGGTGTCAGATACTGTTCGAGGTACATGGTCCGCTGCGGCGATTCGGCGAACAGCGTCTCGAGATAGAACTCTCCCGGCCGGTGGGGATCGTTTTTCAGATCATCAGACCAACTGTCGAAGTACGCGTCTTCCGCCATGCAGAACGCCTCCGCGACAGCCCGCCTTGCGTCCGCGCTGTGCGGACGGTAGTAGACCTCGACGGCCTCCTCAAGCGCATCCTGCACGTCCCGTTGGGGGCACAAAAGAAGACGGCCCGCAACGGCGGTGTTCATTTCCACGGCCGGATTAATCATCGGGCCCTGATAGATCATGCTCCCCCGCGCCCCGTCTTCGTAATGCGCCTTGATTGCCGCGCCCGTGCGCTTTGGGTAAGGCATGAAGTACGAAAGGCGGTTGCGCCGGGCGCAGTGGTACATCCAGACCCCGCCCGAGGTGCCATAGGCGCAGGGCAGGCGCGAGATGAAATCCTTGCGCCGCTCGGGCGCGACAAAAGTGCCGCGCCAGCCCTGGTCCATGAAGCAGTCGATGTGGCCGCCCATCCCGATCACCTGGTCTTCCTGCTCCGGAGTAAACGACCCAGAGCTGCCCGGAAGCCAATTGGAGGGAATGGCGTTTACCGTCAGGTGGGGCCAACGGCTCTTGATGTACTGTGCTGCGCGCGAGTTTATTCGCACGTTGTAGCCCACCTGTCCGTCCTTGCCGGCGCATTCCGGGCACATGCAGCAACCCAAATCGCACGACTCCAGATGCACGCCGCCAAAGGCGAAACTGCCCAGGGCGCTGTCCAGGATCTTCTCCACGCAGCGCCAGGATTCCTCCTTCGCTCCGCACAACGCGTGCGCGTGCGGCTTCCCCTCCGCGTCCACCCCCCGGATGCCCGGATTGGCCTCAAGTATCTTGTCGTATCCCCAGCTCAGCAGCCCCATGCCAAACATTATCTGCATGTCGAAGGTCCCGGCGGCTTCAATGAGCCGGCGAATCATGCGCGTGCGGCCCTCGTCCTCAAAGGCGCTCTTGATGTCCGGGGGATAGCCGTAGGTGGCAAACAGCCCCCACGCATCCAGCAGCTTGAAACCCGCCTCGGCCTGCACCTTCAGCGCGCGGACAAGACTGTCGAGCGTCTGCTCGTCAAACTGCGGCGCGGGCCACTGTTGCAGCGGCAGCGGCTCGTTCCGCATGTCGTTGATCCACGCCCCGAACGCCACGCGGTGCTTGTAGCCCTGGCCGTTCTTTGCCGGGCTTGTCTGCCCCTCCGGAGAGGGGGGCTGAGCGGCGCCGCGCTTGCCAAAACCCAATACGGCTCCCGCCGCCGCCATTTTCAAAACCGTTCGCCTGTCCATTGCATTGTCCTCCAATGGCATAACGATAGCACGCTTCAAGCCGGTACGCACTCTTTTTCCCGGCCGGTTTTCCAGGCCATTGGACCTCCGCCAAATGACTTCATCCACTGCCCGGTATTGCCCTCCGCTGTGCCGCGCGGCAGAGAGTTCCCGAGAACGGACAGACCGGGTGAATGTGTTACACTTTCGTTCTTCCTTGGCAATGACGACATCTCTGCCGTCAGGCAACCCGTCGAGGAACACCACATTGTGGTATTGGAGGAGACACAGCGTGAGCGGTGGGAAGAAATGGAGTGTGGGATGCGGCGCGCTGACATTGACGCTCGCTGTTGCCTTGGTTGTCTTTGCATGGCAGGCGCGAAAGGCCCTGCTGGGGCCTGAAGGAAAGTACTTTGATTCGGCAGGCGTGCGCATACACTACACGGACGAGGGCCGGGGCGTGCCGGTGCTTCTCGTGCATGGCTTTGGGGACACTGCGCACCTGCAGTGGCGAAACTCCGGTTTGATCGGGGCGCTTTCAAAAGAGTACCGGGTGATTGCCCTTGACAACCGGGGCCACGGACAAAGCGACAAGCCCCATGATCCCGACCGGTACGGCATTCAGATGGTGGAAGACCTGGTGCGTCTGCTCGACCATCTCAAAATCGAAAAGGCGCACGTGGTGGGCTATTCGATGGGCGGCTTCATCACCCTCAAGCTGCTTGCCATGCACCCCGAACGGCTCTTGAGCGCGGCGGCATGCGGGACCGGCTGGGAAAGAGACACTCAGGAAAACCTGGACTTTGCCGAAGCGGTCGCGAAAGCGGTGGAAAAGGGGGAGCCGGGCCCTCTTCTCAAACGGCTGGGTATCGCAGACCGACCGCTCACCCTGTGGGAGAAACTTGAGGTCAGATTCTCCTTGGCATATGCCAATGACCCGCTGGCCTTGGCTGCAGCGGCACGGGGCTCCAGGCAGTTGACCCTGACCGAGGAAGAGCTGCGTTCAAACAAAGTGCCCACATTGACCATCATTGGCGGCAAAGACGGCTTTCTTCCGGACGCCAGGGCGCTTGCAGACCGGATGGCGAATCACGAACTCCTCGTTCTTGAGGGAAAAGACCATCTTGACACGGACGAGTCCGTCGCTTTTCTGGAGGCGCTTCGGGCCTTTCTGGCAAAACATACGCCAAGTCCCGGGTCGCAATGAATGTCCTCTATCCATCCATGCTGAGTCAGGAATAGGACAACCATGGAGAATTCGTCATTGCGGGCGAATAACCACTTTTGACGCAAGTCTTTGTACTTGAATTATCGAGCAATGCACAAAAGGCGGGCAGAAGTTTACGAACGTTAACATCGGACCGCAGCGTGCAACCGATGCGGAATGGACCGGGAAAGATATGGTACAGATATGGTTTCCACTACGGCCGCATGGATACCGGCCTTCTCAATGAGACTCATCTGCGGCATCGAGAGGAAGCGGTGCGCACAGTGACGCAAAGCCACGATGGCCGCTTCTTTGCGATCTTGAAGAGAAGGACTGGGCAGGCAAGGGAAATCAGTATGACTGGCGCATTTTCCGAATCCCGACACTCAAGGCTATAGAAAGTCAAGGTCTGCGCCCAAATGCGCGGGCAGAACATGCTCCACATGGAGCCGACGCCAGCCGCGCGCGGGACCCCGGGGCGGCTTCCATTGTTCCCGCCGCCGTGCAAGTTCAGGTTCTTCGACAAGCAGCTCGATGCGCCTCTTCTCCACGTCCAGTTCGATCAGGTCGCCGTCCCGGACCAACGCCAGTGGCCCTCCTGTCGCGGCTTCGGGCGAGCAGTGCAGAACCACTGTCCCGTAAGCGGTGCCGCTCATTCGCGCATCAGACACGCGCACCATGTCCTTCACACCGGCTTTTGCAAGGTATTTCGGAATCGGCAATGACCCCGCCTCCGGCATGCCCGCGCCCACAGGACCCGCATTGCGCAATATCATCACATGGCCGGGCGTAATCCCCAATGCAGGATCATCAATTCGGTTGACGGCGTCTTCGGGGGAATCGAACACCACGGCCGGTCCTTTGTGCCGCATGAGCGTTTTCGAGGCCGCGGCCGCTTTGAGCACTGCCCCGTCCGGGGCCAGCGAGCCCTTGATGACCGCCAGGGCTCCGGTCGATCCGAGCGGGTTGTCGAGGGTCCGAATAACGGTTTGCCATTCGCCGGGAGGTTGCACATCCCGCAGCGTCTCACCCAGCGTGACACCCATGACAGTCTTTGCGGAAAGGTCCAGCAGGGGTTCGAGCGCTTTGAGCAGGACCGGCACGCCGCCGGCGAAATGCATGTCTTCAAGGTAGCCTTTCCCGGCGGGTTTGCAGTCCACCAGCAGGGGCACGCGCCGCGACACCGCGTCGAAATCGTCCAGGGTAAGCGGAATCCCGGCGCGTCTCGCGATCGCGAGCAGATGCACGACGGCGTTTGTTGAACCGCCCAGCGCCATCAGGACCGTCACCGCGTTGAGAAAAGAGCCGCGGGTCAGTATGTCGCCCGGCCGCGTCCGGGTTTCGGCCAGTGCGGCCGCGCAGCGTCCGGAGGCCACGCATTTGCGCAGACGGTCGCCGGAACTCATGGGGGGTGTCGCGCCGCCCGGAACCATCAACCCCATTGCCTCGACGATGCACGCCATGGTCGAGGCGGTTCCCATGACCATGCACGTGCCGCCTGTGAAGCACAAAGCCTGCTCCAGCTCGGCAATCTCGGTTTCATTCAGTTCCCCGGCGCGATACCGGGCCCAATAGCGCCGGCAATCCGTACAGGCGCCCAGCCGTTCGCCGCGCCAGTAGCCCGTCAGCATGGGTCCCGACACAACCGACACCGCCGGCATGTTGGCCGACACGGCGCCCATGATCTGTGCGGGTACCGTCTTGTCACACCCGCCCATGAGCACCACGGCGTCCATCGGCTGCGCGCGGATCATCTCCTCCGTGTCCATCGCCGCGAGATTCCTGAACAGCATGGTGGTGGGTGAAGTGAGGATTTCATGCAGTGATATGGTCGGGAATGCCAACGGCAGCCCGCCCGCCTCCAGAATCCCGCGTTTGACGGCGTCAACCATTTCAGGCATTTGCCGATGGCACGTGTTGTAGTCCGAAGACGTGTCAACGATGCCCACGATGGGTCTTTCGAGGTCGCCCGCATCAAATCCCGCGGAAGCGAGAAACGCCCGCCGCATGTACCTGCTGAACTCGGCATCCCCGTATGAGGTAAGGTTGCGCGCGATTCCGCGCGGTTCGCCGCCATCCATCATGGGAGACTCCTTCCTCCGATTCCCGGCCCTTCGCGGACTTCCAGAACAGACGCGCCGGTTGGGCCGGTGCGTCAAGCTACAGGAGAATGTTCACACATTTTGTGACAGTGTATGCCTCGATGCCTTCCGAACCGCCTTCGCGGCCGAATCCGGAGGCTTTGACTCCCCCAAAGGGGATTTCCGCCGTGGCCAGCAGGAGGTGATTGACGCCCACCATGCCGGCCTCCAACCCTTCGCTGGCCAGAAATGCTGTTCTTGTGTTATTGGTAAACACGTAGGCCGCAAGGCCAAATTCTGTTTGGTTTGCCTTGGCAAGCGCATCGTCCAGGTCCGTGAAGACCGCAATCGGCGCCACGGGACAGAAGGGTTCATCCCTCATGATGTCCATGGTGTCTTCAACGCCGGTCAAAACCGTGGGTTTGTAGAAAAAGCCTTTCTTGAACCCGGTGGCGCGCGTGCCTCCGCAGGCGATCTGCGCGCCTTTTCCCACGGCGTCCGCGACCAGCATTTCGGTTGCCTCAAGCCGTCGGCGATTGGCGAGCGGGCCGACTTCCGTCGCGGGGTCACGCCCGTCTCCCTGCCGCAGCGATTTGGCAATTTCCACAAACTTTGCGACAAACGCCTTGGCGACGCTCTCCTGCACAAAGAACCGGCTTGCGGCAATGCAGACCTGTCCATTGTTGCGGAACTTCGCACGGGCGGCAATTTCGGCCGCGCGTTCAATATCCGCATCCCCGAAGACAAGAACGGGGTTGCTTCCTCCAAGTTCCATGGTCACCGGTTTGATTCCGTCGGCGCACAGGTGCAGCAGTTCCTGCCCCACGGGAACCGATCCAGTCAATGTGACCTTCCGAATGACGGGGGATTTGCACAAGTGTTGGCTGATCGTGCCGGAGTTTCCTGTCACAACATTCACAACGCCTCTTGGGATGCCCGCGTCGTGACAGGCCTGCGCGAGGCAGAGCATGGTGCGGGGGGCTTCACGCGCGGGCTTCACGATGATGGAACAGCCTGCGGCGACGGCGGGCGCCACTTTGCGCGCCGGCAGCAGGGCCGGGAAATTCCACGGACTGAACGCGGCGACGGGCCCGATTGCCTGGCGCAGGATCATGATCCGGTTGGCCCTCGAATGGGCGTCAACCACGCGGCCGTAAATGCGCCGGGCCTCATCGGCATACCAGTCAAACTGGTCCGCCGCGGCCAGTGTCTCCCCGCGCGACTCGGCAAGAGTCTTGCCTTGCTCCTCGGTGATGCAGTCGGCAATTGCGTCGGCCCGTTCCCGGACCAGTTCGGCCACACGGCGCAGTTTGGCGCTGCGCGTCCACACATCGACCTCGCGCCATTCTTTCCAGGCGCGGTCGGCGGCGGCCAAAGCGCGGTCGAGGTCCGCAGGCGTCGCAACCGGAACGGTGTCGACGGTCTCTTCGGTCGCGGGGTTGATGATGTCCAGTGTCGCGCCGTCCGATGCCGGGGTCCATTCGCCGTCAATGTACATCAGATTGGGAACTGCCATGCCTGTGGTCTCCCGTCATCGAGGTTTGTTCCGTCCGTCAGAGGCCGATATCGTGCCGCATCCGTTGCGTGTCGACGCACCAGTTGCCCACGTTCCATCGTCCAAACACGCCCATGCCGCCCAGCGGGTCGGGTCCGAAGTACACAGGCACGTGAATCAACGTGAGACCGGGATGCTGGCGGGCCTTTTCGAGCGCCGTCAGCAGGTCTTTCGCCGTGTATCCGCCAAAGAGCCCCTGAACCCCCCTGACCGCGTTGGCCCATGCGGCATAATCGACTTCCACGGTGTCCGATGTCGCGTGCACCGCGTCATATTGGGCATCCTGAAGGCCTGAAATGGCGCCCATCCGGCGATTGTCCAGCAGCAGAATGCAGCCGCGCGCGCCATGCATTGCGCCGTCGATCAGTATTTGCGGACACATCGTAAACGAGCCGTCGCCCGTCAGCGCGAGCGCGTAATAGGGTTTGGACGCGAGCGCGGTGCTCAGGACCGCCGATGCGGCGAAGCCCATGTAACTCGCCCCCGTCTCGGTGAATGTCTGGCCGATGCGCTCGTCCTCGACGATTTGAAAACCGTTGGCCTGGACATCCCCCGCGTCGAAGAACGAGACGACCTGGTTGTTGCGCGCCCAATCTGTCGCGGTCTTGATGACCACGGGCTGTGTCAACACCTGCCGGTTCCAGGTGGGATCGTGAAGAGACGGCACCGCGTAGCGTTCGGCTTTGAATTCAATCCATTGCCTCCGCTTGTCGCGGCATTCTTCAAACCACGGTGAGGCGGGTTTTGGGGGCAGGGCGCGCAGGGCGCCGTTGAGCCGCTTGAGCGTCAGTTCGATATCGCCAACGAGCGGAAGGGTCCTGCCGTAATGCAGGGCCGTCCCGAAATCGGCATTGATATTGATGACCTGCCGCGCCTTTGGGTATCCCGTGCGCGAACAGTCCGACTGGCACACAAAACGCGTTCCGACCGCCACCAGCAGATCGGCCTCTTCCATCGCGAAGTTGCCGCACAGGGACCCCTTGGAACCCCCGACGAACAGGTTGCGGGGATGATCATGGGGGATAACGCCGGATGCCAGCGGGCTCAACACGGCCACGGCGTCCGCCAACTCCAGAAACTCCGCCAGTTGTGTTCCCGCATGCCGCGCGCCCCCGCCGACTTTCACCACCGCGCGCCGGGCGGCCCGGAGGGCTTCCGCGGCCCTCTCGTAAACCCCTTCGTCAGCCGCCGCACCCAATCGAGGCGGGCCGGTTTCCGGCAGTTCATCAAGATTGAAGCCGCGAATCAGAACAGGCTGCACATTCATCGGCATCAACAGGAAGAACGGGCCCGCGCGATACGGGTGGTCAACCGTGCAGAGACCCTGCCGCAACGCCGTGCTGACGGCGCCGGGCGTATGAAGGCAATAGCTTTCACCCATTGCCGAGCACAGCCGCAGAAACGCATGCTGTTCGTGCTTTGGGATTTGCTGCATGTTGGGGCCCTCGTCCTCGCTGGTTTCATCTCCAAAAAGAAACCAGACACCAAGGCCGTCGCTGGCCGCCGCAATGGACGCGGCCAATGCTTGCAGCGGTCCCGGGCCGATAGAGGCGACCACGGCGGCCTTTTCGCCGGCAACCCAGCGCAGGGCAGCGGCCGCATGTGCGGCCTCGATCTCGCTGCGCACACCGTACATTTGGACGAGTCCGGCGCTTTCGTAAACGCGCAGAACCTCCCCGACTTCCGTCGATCCATGCCCGAGCACGCACAGAAACTTCCGAACGCCCTGCCGGATGAGCCCCAGCACCACCGCTTCAGACAGCGTGATGTCCACCTGTTTGGGCAGGGTCCCCCGCTGCAGGGCCTGCTGAACGCCGCCGGCTTCATGAATCGCGATTGCCCGCCTCGTTCGCGCTGCCGTCATGTTCTCGTCCATTACGACCACCTCCATACGCATGCCCTATTGCGCAGTTGCTGATATGCAAACCGTCTCACCCGGCCATATACATGTGTGATTAAATCAGAACTCGTTCCTTGGCTTCAACACGCGGCGCGCGATGTGAAATGGCATTGGGAAAGGAATCATCCCTGCGCGTTTTCCCATCCTCTTGCGGGATTCCGCCGATGCCCGGTTCGCGCCGGAACCCCCATCCGAATCCGCCAGTCAGTGGGGGCTTGCAGTCCGAAGGGACCGTTCGGAGAATCCTTGACAATCCCCGCCAAGACCAACATAATGAACCGGCCGGGCGATTCGCTATTGGGTTGCCACCCCCTCACACCCCGACCGGCACAGACACCAGGAGAAACGGGTCATCATTCGCATAGGATTCATCGGTTGCGGACGGATTGCCGATTTGCACCAGCTTGGGCACGCGGTCAAGGGCGAGTCCTCGCTTTGTGCCGTATGCGATGTTGATGCCGGGGTTGTGGAGGCCCGGCAGCAGGAATGGAACGTCCCCAAGGCCTATGCCGATTACCACGATTTGCTCGAAGATCCGGAGATTGACGCTGTGGAGATACTGACCCCGCAGCCGTTCCACGAGCAGATGACCGTTGACGCCCTCGAAGCCGGCAAGCACGTTGCGGTGCAGAAACCAATGACCATCAGTCTGGCCTCCGCCGACAGAATGATCGAGGCGGCGAAACGGTCCGGCACGGTGTTCAAGGTGACGGACAATTACCTTTTCTATCCGCCGATCATGTTTGCCAAGAAACTCATTGACGACGGCGTGATTGGCGAACCGAACATGCTGCGGATGAAGTTCATCGGCGGCCTGTGGCACGGCGGCTGGCACGTGCCGCCCGAAACGTGGGCGTGGCGGATTCAGGAGGTCAACGAGGGGCGCGGAATCCAGACTTTCGACCACGGCCATCACATGTGGGCGACGGCGTGGCATCTACTGGGCGAGATCGAACGGGTGACCGCCTGGGTCGACAAGACACTGGGCTTCATCGACTGCCCGGCTGTGATCATGTGGAAATACAAGGCCGAACGGCGCTACGGCGTGTGCGACTACACCCAGGCGGTTGACTTAAAGATCCCGTCCAAGTACTACGCGTGCGACGAGTGGTTCGAGATTACGGGCAGCCGCGGCATCATCATGATACGGCGGGCCACCGGAAACCTGCTGGACGGACCGGCGGTCAGCGTCTTCACCAACGACGTCTGGGCCCATCACGATGTGGCGTCGGACTGGTCGCTGGGGTTTGTGGGGGCGACGGGGAATTTCATCGCGGCGATTCAGGGCAAAGAAGAGCCCCTCTTGACCGGCGGGCAGGCAAAAGAAATCCTGCGGTTCGCGTTTGCCTTGCGGCAGTCTTCCGATGAGCACCGTGAGGTGATGCTCGAAGAGGTTCAGGAGCCCTAACCGAGCCCGCCCACCGCGGCGCGTACGATTGCCCTGCTATTCCAATGGGTGTGCGGCCGCCGGAAAGCCGTCGAGGATCAGCACCGCCGCACATTGTCCCGGCAACTGTGTTCCCCTTGGAATCGTCAGGTTGACGCTCTCCAAATTGCCCTTCCCGTCGGCCGCAACGCTCGTGTTCTCCAGATAGCCCATGAGAACGGCCTCGACACGTTCACGGTCGAGCAGCAGCAGCGCGGGCCGGTGTTTTGCCGCGGGGTATTCCACGCCGGGTGCAACGCGGACATGCGCCGTGACGGAGCCCTGTTTGAATCGGGACGGCGCCACGTACGCGAAGTCTCCCGCCGCAACGCCTTCCGGAGACAGGTTCGCCATGCCCCGCTCGTCGTACGCCCGCGTCACGTAGGTTCCGAACACCACCAGCTTGCGGTAGACGTCGTTGGCAAGGCCGGCCAGAACCAGCAACGGACCGAAACTCGGGACGGACAATGCGTCCGCCTCGCCATAGGTGCATGCGCCCGTCGCCAACGAGTGGTCGGGGTTGAGTTGGCCGCGGAATTCCAGCAACTTGAACGGAATGCGCACACCCTGCACCGTAAGATTGAACCCCTCGTTGCGCAGGATGAACTGGTCGCCCCGGAACACGCCGTTGAGCGGAAACATGAGATCGGGTTTTGGAGCCGCGCGGAGCACGCCGTCATCGCCACGTTCCGCGCCGGTCATCCAGCAGACGACCTTTCTGTTGCCCGAGGAGTCCGTATCGGCCACCGCAACCGTCGAGAGAATGCAGTCGAAGTAGTCGAAACCGATCTGGTTCAGGCTGGGCATCATTGCGGGAATGGGCACGGCCAAACGCGTCAACTCCAGCGCGGCGACCTTCGTCGGCCCAACCGTGAACGGTGGCGCGGCAGTGCCGGACCCGGCGGTGCGGAAGGTGAATGTCCTGCTGAAAACGCCTGCCTTGCTGCCCCCGAAAGTCAGGTTTCCCAGGTGCATTCCGCCCGTGCGGTAATCGCCGGACAATGCAACGGTGTACGCGGTGCCCGGCGTGAGCAGATCCAGGGGGCGCAGATGCAGGAAGTGCCCGTCGGCGGATGTTTCGAGCGTGTACGGAAACGCGGGGGTGACTTCCACCTTGGTTGTGCTGCGCTGCATCCGTGCGTCCCCGGTCTTGTTCTGCTGGCGAACCGTGAGCCGGAAGGTCAGCACGGCGGACGCGCCAATCGTCGCCGGCGCTTCGGCCAGCGTGGAGCCGCCGGGCGTCACGAAGTCGAGGTGGACGCCGTCGGGCGGCGCGTCCTGTTCCGGACGCACGCACGCGCGGGGGTCGGGGTGGTGAAGCGGGTAGTCATAGGGGACATAACACACGTTGCCGTGCTCTCCGCCGATATAGACGCCCGTCTTTCCGAGCGCCGGCGAGCCGTTTAGGTCGTTGCGATCACGCAGTTCTGCCGGTTCCGGCGTGGTGTCGTAGGACCACCGGCGCGAGCCGTCCCGCGTGTTGAGCGCGTACAACACGCCCTTGCCGTTGCCGAAGTAGACGATCCCGCCCTGTTCCCCCTCCGGGGCGCGTCCCACGGCGGGCGAGGACCGAATCGGGTCGCCGGTTTCATAGGACCACTTGAGTTTGCCCGAAGTGTCCAGGGCGTACAGGACGCCGTCCGTCGAGCCGAAGTAGACGGCGTCCGGGGTCAATGCCGCGGAACTGTAGATGTGGTTGCCCGTCTTGAAACTCCACTTGGTCTTTCCGGTTTGCGGGTCCAGTGCGTAGAAGTAACTGTCGAACGAACCCACATACACCGTGCCGTCCGCGCCGATGGCCGCGGAGGCGGCGATCATGCCGAGCGTCCGCTTGCTCCAGTTCTTGGTGCCGTTGGGAAGGATGGCCCGGACCTGTGTGTCGAGGCTTCCCAGGTAGATGACCCCGTCATCGCCGTAGGCGGCCATGGACCAGTTGTTGCTCCCTGTCGCATACTTCCATTTCACGGTACCGTCGGGGTGAATCGCGTAGTAGTTCCAGTTGGTGTTGCCGGCGAAAATCGTGCCGTCATAGCCGACCGCAACGTTCCCCTCCCACCAGTTGAGGTAGCCGGCGCCCGGTTCATGCGAGGCGTCAAAGGTCCACAGAACGCGCTGCTGCGGGTCCGCCGGCCCGCCGTCCGTGCGCAGGTGGTACATGATGCCGTCGCCGGAAATGAACGTTACCGGGCCGCGGGAAGAACCGGGTTCGGGCTGATGGAGCGCGGCGGCAGAGTCGATAATGCCGCCGGTCTTGAACTTCCACTTCAGCGTTCCGTCGGGGTTCAGCGCGTAGAAGTAATGGTCGGCTGAACCGACATAGACCGTGCCGTCACCGCTGATGACCGGCGTGGAGAAGATGCCCTTCTCCGTGTGGAAGGTCCACGGCGCGTCACCCGCATAGGCAGCGGGCAGCGGTGTGCTGCCCGTGTTGCGGCGGTCCCGGCGAAACTCAGGCCAGGGCGCATCCGCTTCCACGGGAACCTCGTATCCATTGGGCTGTGAAGGCAGGTCTGCCGATTTGAAACGCAGCGGCCAGCAATTGGAACCATAGAGATGGCCGAGCCAATGGGGGAAGACCTGGACCGTGGCAGCGCCGTAAAGCTGGACCGGCAGCGCGACGGTGATCTTCGGTCCGCCTGAGTAGGTCAACTGGACGCGTTCGCCCTTCCCCGAGAAGACGACCTGTCCCGAAGCCCCAAAACCATGCCCTTCGATGACCACCTCGCGCGAGTCGGGAGCAATGGCCTGCACGGTCAAAATCACAGGCCGCACGGGCCGCCACGCTGTCCAGCCTGCAATCAACACAAGGAGCGCCGCGCCAATGAAGGCCAGGATTTTCAGGCAACCGCATCGTCGTGCACACATGGGGCGATTATGCGACGGTGGGCGGTTCTAAAACAACAGGCACCCGTCGGCGGGCGATTTTTCGGCTGGGAACCCGAAGCCTCTTTTCGCACAAGAACAAGAACCTGTCAGGTCGTCACAGAAAGAATACGCGGCTACTTTCCCCAGCCGTTCTTCAGCGCCCGCTCGGCGTTGCCGTATGTGAACTTGGCAACCTGGTCCTCCGTGTACTTTCGCAGCATGGCCTCGCGCAGCGCGCGGTAGTCCCGCGGGGATCTCATGTCTTCGGCCACGTCCGTCGTGCCGTCAAAGTCCGACCCGATGGCCACGACATCCTCCCCGCCATACCGGACCAGAAGGTCAATGCCGTTGAGCACATAGTCAATGGCGGGCGTCCGGTGCTGGCTTTTTTCGCGGCTCGTGAACATCATCATGCCGATCACGCCGCCCGTGTCGGCGATTTGCCCGATTTCCGCGCGCGTGGGTCCGAATTCGGTCGAGTCGTCTCCCGTTATGCACGCGTGGGACATGACCATCGGCCGCCTCTTCGGATGGTTGCGCACAATTTCAAGCGTCTGCTTTCGGAATTCGAAGGTTCCGTGCGTGGCGTCGACAAGAATGCCGACGTCGAGAAGCTTCTCGATCAACTCGCGCCCCCAGGGTGTCATCCCGGACGCGTCCTGATACTTGGCGTTGAAACAGCCGGGCATCCGGTATTTGGAAAGCACGTTCACGCAGCCGCCCGCCTCGTTGGGGTACATGTGGGGGACGACCATGAGGCAGACGCCGCGCGCGGCCAGTTCGTCCACCATGCCGATGTCGCCGTTGAGATGATGGGCGCCCTCGATGGCGTGCAGCATGCAGATCCTGCCGGCGCCGGTGACGCGCTTCATGTCGTCGAAGCTTCGCGCGGTTTCAATGACATCCCCGCGCAAACGCCGCGTTTCCGCGACCATGTTCTCCGCGAAGTCCAGGTATTCGCGCGTCAGTTGGTCCACCGGGGTTGCGACGATGTGTCTTCCGCGCGGATACAGCGCGGCCACGGCGCGGAGGGGCCACACATCGGCGAAGAGTTCCTTTTCATACACGTAGGTGGTGCAGAGAAACGCTTTGACGCCGCCCGCCGCGAGCGCGTCGAAATCGACGCGCATGGACCAGGGGCACCACCACAACGGCGGGTTATGGGCCTTCCAGAAGCGCGGTCCGAATGTGTAGGAGATCATGGTGGGATGGCAGTGGAGGTCGACGACGCCAAACCCGCTGTCCATTGCGGGGACGGCGGCCGTTTCCCCCAGCTCCTGCGTCACTTGCACGCTGTCCATGTGTTTGTCCTCATCGTTGCGTCCCCACCATTGTCAGTCAACCGGCGCCCAATCGTCAATTTGCGCCCTGCGCGCCAAACACAGCGCCGCCAGCCGCTACAGAAAACACATGCCTTCGCCCCTGTACGTCGGGGCTTCACCGACGATCCCGCCCCGGGAAACGAGATAAAGCGTGTCGAACCGCTCGCACAGTTCGCCAGCCTTGGCGTGGCGCATGAACACCGGATCGCCGATGCCCAGACGCTCGGGCCCATCGTGGCGGACCGGAGTCTGGGCTTCTCCCGCGCCCTCATGCGGTGTCAGCCGCGCGCCCCGCGGCAGCCAGGGGCTGGGCAACCGGTCCGCACCGGCCGCGCCCGATGCCGCATAGCCGCCGCCAAGGCAGGTGAAGCAGCCGGGCGCGGGCTGCCGCACGATTTCGATTGCGAAACCGGCGGCCGGTTCGTGTTTGAACGCGGCGAAATGGTCGAACAGTGCCGGGGCATAAAACGCGGAGCCCGCCGTAATTTCGGTCACGGTTCCATCGAGCCGCGTTGACTCAAGGCTGCCCGTGCCGCCGCCGTTGACGAAGCGGGGCATGCATCCGGCTTCGCGGAGCGCGCCCAGAACAGCGGCGCGGCGGGCAGCCACCTCGGGGATGGACCTCCGTTTCAGGTGTCGCAGCACCCGGTTCCGCAGGAGGCCGCCCGGCGCGTGATCGGGGACGGAGGCCACCTGGGCCTCGTATCCCATGACGCCCACGAGGGACAGGTGCTGCAGTTTCCCAATCTCATGCCACAAACACACCGCCTGCCCGGGAGTGCTGATGCCCGATCTCCGCACGCCAAAATGAATCCCAAAGGCGCGGACCGACATGTCCACATCCATGCAGACCGGGATAGTCACGTTCGCCGCGGCGCCGACGGACTCAAGATGTTTGGCGTGCTGCGCGCAGTCAACCGTCATTATGATCGTTTTGCCCTCCTTCAACACCCCGCACAGGCCCGACCCGGCCAGCCCGCCCCACGCGGGGTACGCGACGAGTATGTCGTCGAAGCCGTTGCGCGCCAGAAACACCGCCTCGCGGACGCTGTACGCCATGATCGACCGGAACAGAGGAGAGGCGGCCTGGATGCGGCGCAGCAGCGTCAGGCAGCGGATGGATTTCGAGGCCACCCGGATAGGCCTTCCCCCCGCGCGTGCCAGAACGCCCTGGATGTTTGCGTCAAAAAGGTCCAGGTCCACAAACGCGAAGGGCATCGGCACGCCCTGGAACACGCCTTTGTAGTACTGATAGGAATCTCCGCGCTCGCTCATGGGGTCATTTCGCCTTGTTCAGCGCCTCGTGCAGCCGCCGCAGCAGTCCGGCGCTCTCATGATACACGAGCGGGGCGGTCTCGGGGCCGCAGGAATTTTGCTCCCCGTATTGCCCGTTCGGTTCATACGCGCGCGGAGGTTTCTCATCCCATTGGCTCTTGGGAATGAGGTAGCCGATCTCGTCGTTGGCAAGGCCGATAATCATCCGCATCCTGCCCTCCATGATCTCCTTGCGCAACGGCGGCGTTTCCACCGGCGCGCAAGGGTAAAAATCCGCCCCAGGCGGATTCTCAATGCCCCCGTCGCCGATTTCCGGGTACAGTTCGCCCGGGACCGTCGCCATTTCCACGTCGCCGATGCGCACGACGTCCACCTCCGTGCGCGCGTTCAAGGGCCAGAAGATGCCCGGATGGATCAGGCCGAGGACCATGACCACGCGGAAGATGCCCCGCGTGGGCCCGTAGATCGTCTTGGCGCCGACCGCCACGCGGGGGTTCTCGTTCTTCCAGACGCCGTCGCCGCGCAGGGCGTTTACCGTCTTGATGGCGAGGTTCTGTCCGAGGGCCTCGGCTTTCTCGAACGAGTCGTCCTTGAACTTGCGCACACCGTCGCGATGCGGAACCTCCAAACCGAGCGGTGTCATCAGACCGCCCAGCATGCCCTGGAAATACAGGCACATCCCGCCGAGGCCCTTCACGCCGTTCGGTTCGGGCACGCCCTTCTCGACACCGTCGCGCCAGTATCCGCAGAAGTCCGCCGTAATGAGAGGGTTGCGCCCGCCGAGCGTTTCAGGATGGTTGCCCCAGTTGACCATGGTGGCGATCGTCTCGTCCGTTCCCGGCTTTACGAACCGGACGCAGTTGAGCTTGGTGTCCATGACAATCGGCTTTCGCGTGTCGGTCACGAAACCTTCCGGGTCCAGTTCGTGCGTGACGCAGTACATCTCCGCGGGTTGAAGATGCGCGACGGCCTCCTCCACGGCCTCCTTGCAGGCGTTCAGGACACGTTCCATGTGCGCCGTGTCGAAGGTCCAAGGCGTTGGAATGGGCTCGCTGTATATGCCCATCGTGTCGGGCGTCTCGTGGTTGTGCAGGCACGACACGATGACATGGTCCACCTTCAGGCGCGGATCGATCCGCTTGCGGATGTCGATGACCCTGTCGTGAAACAGGCCGATGGCGTCCAGGGTGGCCATGGCCACGGTCACGCCGTTGTTGCGGAAGGCGATGGCGCGCACGCCGATGGGGTCGTGGACGCCCTTGGCCGGACGATCCAGGTTGAAGCCCGTCATCCACACCGCGTCGAATTTCCCGTTGTGGTTGCGGTCAATGTACGTGTCGGGACCGGCAAACGCCTTGAAATAGCTCAAGAAACCCGTCTTCGGCCGGTACGCGTTGTCGTTGTCGGCGTCCACAACGATGTCGTAGTCTTCCATGTGCGGCGTGATGTCGCGCTCCGCCACCCCGATCTGG
>CAIXUF010000652.1 GCA_903922535.1 Candidatus Hydrogenedentota bacterium | reverse complement strand
GCCACGGCTGCGTGGCAGGCATCGGCCAGGCATTGCAGCAGAACCCGGATTTCCGCTATCGCCAGATCCGCAACGAGCAGGCGATGGTGCATGCGGCGGCGGGCTATGCCAAGATGAAGAACCGCATGCAGACTTTTGCGTGCGTGTCCTCCATCGGCCCCGGCGCGACCAACATGGTCACCGGCGCGGCGGGTGCCACCGTCAACCGGCTGCCGGTGCTGCTCATGCCCGGCGACATCTTCGCGCGGCGCAATGTGGCCCCGGTGCTTCAACAGCTTGAGTCGGAGCACACGCAGGACATTTCCGTCAACGACTGCTTCAAACCGGTCAGCCGCTATTGGGACCGCATCAACCGTCCCGACCAGATCCTGTGCGCGCTGCCCGAGGCAATGCGCGTGCTGACCAGCCCCGCCGACACGGGCGCCGTGACACTCGCGCTGCCGCAGGACGTGCAGGCCGAGGCCTATGACTATCCCGAAGACTTCTTCAACAAGCGCGTGTGGCACATCCCGCGCATCCGCGCGGACAAGGCGGCGCTGCTGCGGGCGGCGGAATGGATTCGCGGCGCGAAGCGCCCGATGATCGTGGCCGGCGGCGGCGTGATCTACAGCGACGCCTGCGACATGCTGAAGGAATTCGTGGACAAGACCGGCATCCCCGTCGGCGAGACCATGGCCGGCAAGGGCAGTCTGCGCTATGACCACCCGCTGAATCTGGGCGCTGTCGGCGTCACGGGCACCAGCGCGGCCAATCCCGTCGCCCACAAGGCGGACCTGATCATCGGCATCGGCACCCGTTACAGCGATTTTACCACCGCCAGCAAGACCGCGTTCCAGGATCCGAACGTGCGCTTCATCAACATCAACGTGGCGGAGTTCGACGCGAACAAGCATTGCGCCATGCCGCTGCTGGGCGACGCCCGCGCCGTGCTGGAAGACCTGGCCGAAGCCCTGGCGGGCTTCCAGACGGACGCCGCCTACCAGGCCAACGCGCGCGCGCTGCACGACGCGTGGGAAGCCGAGGTGGACCGCATCTACGCGATTCGCAACACGCCGCTGACGAGCCAGGGCGAACTGGTCGGCGCGGTGAACGAGATCGGCAAGCCCGAAAGCATCATGGTGTGCGCATCAGGCTCACTGCCGGGCGACCTTCACAAGCTGTGGCGCTCGCGGCACCCGAAGAACTACCACCTCGAATACGGCTACAGTTGCATGGGCTACGAAATCGCCGGCGGGCTGGGCGTGAAAATGGCCGCGCCGGACCGCGATGTGTACATCATGCAGGGCGATGGCGGCTATCTCATGATGAACTCTGAAATCGTCACGTCGATCCAGGAGGGCTTCAAGCTGACCATTGTCATCTTCGACAACTTCGGCTACAAGAGCATCGGAGGGCTTAGCCGTTCGCTGGGGCAGGAGGGTTTCGCGACGCGCTATGTCTACCCCAAGGACGGCGTGCTTCCCGGCGACAATCTCGGGGAAGACGTGGTGGTGCTGCCGGTCGACCTGGCGGCCAACGCCCGCAGTCTCGGCGCGCATGTCATCGAGTGCAAGACCTATGACGATTTCGCCGCGGCCATCAAGACAGCGGAAACGATGGACAAGACCACGGTGATTTATATCCAAAACGACCGCTATGTGAACGTGCCCGGCTACGACAGTTGGTGGGACGTGCACGTGGCGGAGGTCAGCGAAATGGAGTCGGTGCGCGAAGCCCGCAAGGACTGGGAAAAAATGCGTGCCCAGGAGCGGTACTTCTTTTGAGGGTCTAGGGTCTGGGGTCTTGGGTCTGGAAGATTGGGACCGAAGCGTTAACGGCCGCGCAAAGCGCGGGAAAGAATGTTATGGCCAAGCGTTTGTTGAATTACATTAATGGGCAGTGGGTGGACTCGACCGCGGCGGAGTGCGCGCCCGTCATCAACCCCGGCACCGCGGAACACATCGCCGATGCGCCGCTGTCCTCCGCCGCCGAGGTGGACGCCGCCGTCCGTGCGGCGGCGGAGGCGTTCAAGGAATGGCGCCGCGTGCCCGCGCCCGACCGCATCCAGTATCTCTTCAAGCTCAAGCAGTTGCTGGAGGACAACCTGGACGCCCTGGCCCGTTCCTGCACCGAGGAATGCGGCAAAACCCACCGGGAAAGCGTCGGCGAACTGCGCCGCGCCATCGAGAACGTCGAGGTGGCCTGCGGCACCCCCATGCTCATGCAGGGCCGCAACAACGAGGACATCGCGCGCGGCATCGACGAGCACATGTTCCGCCAGCCCATCGGCGTGGCGGCCATGATCGCCCCCTTCAACTTCCCGGCCATGATCCCCTTCTGGTTCCTGCCCTACGCGCTGGCCACGGGCAATTGCTTCATCGTGAAGCCAAGCGAAAAATGTCCCGTGACGCAGCAGCGCGTCTTTGAACTGGTGGACCGGCTCGGGCTGCCGCCGGGCGTGCTGCAACTGGTCAACGGCGCCAAAGAAACGGTGGACGCCATGTTGGATCACCCCGACATCCGCGCCATCAGCATGGTCGGCTCCACGCCCGCCGCGCGCGCCATCTACGCGCGGGCCGCGGCGAACGGCAAGCGGTCGCAGTGCCAGGGCGGCGCCAAGAATCCCGTGCTGATCATGCCCGACGCCGATATGGAAACCGCCACGCGCATCCTGGCCGATTCGGCCTACGGCTGCGCGGGCCAGCGCTGCCTCGCGCTGTCGTCGGGCATCACCATCGGCAAGGCGCGCGACCCCTTCCGCGAATGCTTCGGCGAGACAACCCGTGCCCGCCGGGTCGGTTACGGGCTGGACGAAAACGCCGAGACCGGCGCGGTGATCAGCGCCGAGAGCAAGGCGCGCATCGAGCGCCTGATCGGCATCGCCGAGGCTGAGGGCGCACGTGCGCTGGTGGATGGACGCGGACAGAAGGTGTCCGGCTACGAGCGGGGCAGTTTCGTCTTCCCCACGCTGCTCGACGGCGTGCCCCATCAGGGCGAGATCGCGCGCACGGAAATCTTCGGGCCCGTGTTCAGCCTGATGCACGCCGACACCTTGGAAGAGGGCATCGCCATGGTGAACGACCGGGCCTACGGCAACATGGCCTGCATCTTCACCGCCAGCGGCGCCGCCGCGCGCAAGTTCCGCAACGAAGTCCGCGCCGGCAATGTCGGCGTCAACATCGGCGTGGCCGCGCCCATG
>CAIXUF010000651.1 GCA_903922535.1 Candidatus Hydrogenedentota bacterium | reverse complement strand
TGTGGCCTATAGCAACGGCGTGTGGGTGGCTATAGGATCGAACGACACGCAGCGCGCGGCCGTCGCCACCGCGACTACGGCGACCGGGACATGGACGCAGAATACCGCGATCCCCGCCGGGTTGATCGACTTGTTTGCCGTGGCTTGCGCAAATGGTCTTTGGATCGCCGTCCACGGCGTTACTGGCGGGGTATCCCGGTTCTTCGCTGTCGGCCTCGACGGACGCGATGTCGCTGTCCTTCCTGACGAAGATATCGCACAGGGTATTGACGGCGACTTCGGTTTTTGGATTGAACTTGTCCCCGGCCATGTAGGCCAGCAGCGAACGGCGCAATGCCGCGGCCGCGGGGCGGTTGCCCAGATCTTTCTCGATGTCGAGTGTGCAAACCAACAGTCTTCCCTTGCCCGCGCGCAGTTCAAACACTGCGCCGAGCGGCCGGTTTGTGTTCCAGTCGTCGATGACGCGCACGATGGGCTCCATGCCTTGGGGCAGCGTTGACAGGTTCATGACGCGTGACTTGTTGAGCAATTCCCACCATTGCCACTCGGTGCAGCCGTTGTTGGGGAACTGGGCGAGTGCGGGGTTCTTCGGATCGCACAGCACGCCCAACTGCCGCCGCTGTCCGGAGAACCACTGCATGTCCCAGAAGATCGGCTCGAACGCGCTGGGCACGGACTGCGCCGGGGCCACATATCCGGGCAGCAGCAGCACACTGCGGCCTTTTCTGAGCGAGCGCTCGGTCTTTCTGTCAAAAACGGTTGTTACCAGGACGTCTTTCGGTTCGTCCTTGGGCGCGTCGGCCGGATAGACCCAGATGTTCCATGAATTTGGCAGGGCGCGGGCGTCCATGCCTTCCACGCCCACCGTCAGCGTCAGTTGAGCCGGGGCCTTCACGGTAGACAGCGGCACCTCCAAGTCGCCCAGCATGGTGCCGTTGCCCAGCGGAATTTCAGACGGGGACCATGCGCCGGTCGCGATGACCCCGCCTTTGGTGTCGCCCATGGTACACACCACCTTCGTGTCCTTGAGCGGGGCGGGGCCAAAATGGGCGATCTGCCCTTTGGCACGAAAAGTCTCGTTCGTCTTCCAGACGTATTTCTCGAAGCGCAGCAGCGGGACCGTTTCGCCGTTCACAGACTTGAATTCCTGTGGAGAGACGGTGCCCTTGTTGTTCCAGAGCGCGTTGGCCACGCCGACCAGCGCCGAGCCCTGGCCGGGAAAGTCCTGCACGGAGAGCAGTTGGTAACCCGCCATGCCGGGCGTGCGGAGCACGGCCTCCATGTCGGCCTTGTACATGAGCCATTGCAGCCGGCCCGAGGCCGCCGAGAACTCCGTGTCGCGTCCGGCCATGCCGTTCTTTGCCAGCGAATCACGGAAGGTTTCCAGGTTCCACGGGCGCAGCACGCCGGAGTACTTTTTGATCTCATCATAGCGCGGATAGACGCACCACTGGGCCAACTCGTGCGCGATGACCGGCGTGGAGCAGCCTTCCAGCGCCTTACTGTAGTCGAAATCGGTGGTGGGGCCGAAGATCTTGTTGCCATGCAGGCGCAGCGGCATGTGGTTGTGTTCGGGCAGCAAGTGGTAGTCGCTCACCTCCAGTTCGGGCCAGCCCGCGCAGGTGGTGTACAGATGGCGCGGGTCCTTCGCCTTCCACCGCACAATGATGTCGGTGAGGAAGGCGTTCATGCTCTTGCCCGACGGTTCGTTGCCCGTGGCCAGAAAACAGAACGACGGGTGGTTGCCGTAGGTGTCCAGAATGCGCTCGCTCTCGGCGCGGATGTAGGCGTCTGTGTCCGCGTGGGTGCCCAGTTCGGTCCACACCGGCGTTTCAATGTGCAGTGTCATGCCGAGAAAATCCGCGGCGAGGAATGCTGCGTTGGGCGGGCACCACGAGTGGAAGCGGATATGGTTGACGCCGTAGCTCTTTTCGGTGGACAGCAGCTTTTGCCACGCCATGAGATCCATGGGAGGGTGGGCGGTCTGCGGAAAGATGCAGCATTCGAGGTTGCCGCGCACGAAATAGGGTTTTCCGTTCAGCGTCAACTGGGCGCCGTTTCGGCCAATGTCACGGAATGCAAAGACGGCGCCATTAATGCCGGTCATGCTTTTGCCGCCCGCCTTGGCCGAAAGGTCCACCTCCAGGGCCTTGAGGGGGGAGCCTTCGCTGGAGAGCGCCTTTTCGAGCGCCGCGGGGAAGTCGTCGCCCCACGGCGGCGTGTCCGTGGGCAGGCTCAGCACGGCCTCGACATCGCAGGCGGCGCCCCCCGCGACGGCCACGGGCACCTTGATCTCGGTGATTCGCCCGTCGCCCTTCAGCGCGCCGGGGGTTTCCAGGGCGGGTTCCTGAAACTTTTCGGGCGTGGTGCAATGGAGGGTGAGTTCGCCGAACGCGTCATAGCCCGTGGCGTTTGCCACCCGCATCTTTGCCCTCACCGTCCGGTCGGTGCTGTTCGGATAGACCTGCACGTCTGCGATGTAGACCGGGTCGGTGGCCTTGAGCAGCATCTGGCCGATCACACCGTTCCAGTTGGTCTGGGTGTGCTCGGTGATCGAGTGGGCGTTCATGCCGACGTAAAACTTGACCCGGTTGTCTATGCACAGCGTGATGCGGTGTGTGCCGGGTTTGAGCGAGACGCTCAGGTCGTGGAGATGCGGCGTGCAGAGACTGTCCTGCGTGCCGAGGAATTTGCCGTCCACCCAGACCCGCGATTCCCAATG
>CAIXUF010000650.1 GCA_903922535.1 Candidatus Hydrogenedentota bacterium | reverse complement strand
GGTCTCTTGCGATAAAATTGTAGAAGTCCCGGCAAGTATGGTGTCGGCATCTTCTTTCGGATCTTCTCCAGGCAGCGGAGGTTTGTCGGGATCGACGGGACCCTGTGCCAAGGTTCGACAGGCCAGGAAGACGGCCGACAATATGGCGATTCTCCCGATTTTCATTTCATCTTCCATTATAACAGTTTGGCATATTCGGGAGACGCCCTGCCGGCAGCGGCGCGTGGCGGCGCCCCGACCTACTCGACCTCTTCACGTGTTATTCCAGGCTCAATTGGATCGTCAGCTTCGCCTTGCCGTCCTTTGCCGATGGATCCGAAGGCACGACAATCGGCACGGAAAAATTCGGCGACCAACGCCGGCTGTCCTGGATAGTAATTTCAGCCGCCGGGTCGAGTTCCACCTTCAGTTTCAATCCTTGCGGATTGGTGAAGCGCATGCCCCCGACTTTGCCTTGAAACAATCGTATTTCGTACAACGGCAGGAGGTTTTCCGGCAACGGGCCGCCTGTATCGCCGGCTTCGAAGACGCCTCCGGCGAACTTCGGCGCCAACATCTGCAGGCTGTAGACGATGGCGTCCGGATTGCCCGCGGCTTCCGTGGTCTGCTCGTTGCTGGAAATCTCCAGATCGATTCGTGTGGCGACGTCATTCTGTTCCACCCGCTGCACAACGGAAAACGTCGTCTTGTTGCCATGCAGGGTGCCCTGGAAGACCTTCGCCCGCGCGTCTTGTGTCACCGTCAGGTCTTTGGCATTGCTTAGCTCGGCGCCCTGCTTGCCAGCCACTTCGACCTGGCCGGAAAGGCTGATTATTCCCCGCTTGTTCCTGATTCCTCGCAACACGCTGTTGTCCCAAAGAAGGTCCAGCTTCATGGGGCCTGGATTCCTGATCGAATAATCTGCTTCTTCACCTTTCAGGTATCTCAATCCCGCCACCATGGGAGGATAGGCCGACGGGATTGGAACTCTCGACCAGGTTGTGAACAGGTGCCCCAGCATCAAGGGGCTCTTTTGCCGCAGGCTGTAGCCGATCAGCGACAGAGCTGCGCTGTCCCTGTTCCACGAACACGGCAGAACCCGGAAGCCCTTCTCAATGAACATGGGAACCGACGGGTAATTGGCAAGCAGGTCATAATGCCAGTCGCAGATGATAATATCCTTCGGAATCATGTTGACAGCCGGCGCGGTTCCCGCCGTAGATGCCTGGCAGTTGTCGGCGTAGCAGGAGAACCTGGTCTGATCGATCAACCGGTCGCCCCACATCAACATCTCGACCTTTCGTTTCGTTACGAGGTGATCGTGGTAGTCGTTCACCGCCTTGGCAAGGACTTCTGCGGGGCTCTTGCCCTTGGTGGAGGGAGACCGGTCGTTGCCCAGCAGGAAGATCTCGTCCATGCCGACATGCAGGGCGTCCGCCTCGAACCCGTCCAGCAATTCGTCCATCAGTTGGAACACGATCTCGTTTACTTTGGGATTCATCGGGTCCCACACCCGGCCGAACATATTGGCGTTGTAGCCCGGCGGCAAAGGCCCCTGGATAATATCCAGCTCCGGGTACTTGCTCACGATCCCTCCACCCTGATGACCCAGGCATTCGATCTGCGGGATCAGCCGGATGCCATGGGTGCGGCAAAGCTGTGCGAGCTTGTGCGCCCTTTCCTTGGTGATTACGTTTTTTGCGCGCAATTCCGGATGCGACTCGTACTCGTAGCTGTAATCCACCTGGAGGATCAGCACGTTGACTCCCATCGCCGCCAGGCTGGGGATATCCTTCTCCAACGAGGGTATTCCCAAATCCTGTACCCATCCCGACACACAGAGATGAAGGCCGCGCCACTGCCATGGCGGAGCGCTGGTCGACGCCGCGGCAGGCATCGCGGCCGGCTTGGCGGGTTCCAGCAGTTGACGCCTCGCCGCATGCGTCTTGTTCATCGCCTCCCCGGCGGCAACGATGGCAGGATCATCGGGTTTGGTCTCCGCACCGGCAAAAACAACATGTCCCCACCGGTCAAGATTATTCATGTCGCATCCCGTTGCCTGGTTGCCGCCGGGAATGATCGCCCATGATGAGTATGCCGCATTTTGTTGATCGAACTTGCCGGGCTGGTCGATCCGGGTCAGGTTCAGGCCCCACAGAGCGCCGGGCGTGGGACACTCTACGCCCAGTCCCTTCCACGGCATATGGATGGAGGCGCGCCAGCCGGCGTTCGTGCGGGTGACTTCAGTTTCGATGCCCTCGACGTTGAACGTGCCGTCGCCGTTGCGCGTATCGTAGACCGCGCCGCCGGCCGACACCTGCACCATGATTGCGTTGCTCGGGTTATGGGTGTGGCCGGGGTCCAGCCATACATACACGCTGTCGTCCTTCCACAGCTTGATGTTGTCGCGCCCCTGCTGCG
>CAIXUF010000649.1 GCA_903922535.1 Candidatus Hydrogenedentota bacterium | reverse complement strand
AGGCGTTCCCTATGCTGCTTACCCCCCCATGCCCGAAGAAGTTGAACAACGCCGTCCCGGCGTTCAGCCGCGACATCAGGTTCGATCGCCCCGTATCAATGTCCTCCGAATCCAGGTACACCTTGTCGTTCGTCCATGCCGACGGCTGAAGACCATCCAGGTTCTCACTCGACGCCGTGAAATCCCCACCCTTGTCAGCCGGATCCGCCCCCAAAGTGAACACGTTCTGCCATACGGCCACAGGATTGGCGGCTTCGTATCCGGTAATCTTGTTTACCATCGCCTGCAATTCCTCCGCCGTCAGCGCCGGCAGCCGGCCCACCGCTATTTCCGGAACCCCATCTCCATTCACATCCCCGTAAGGCGCATCCGATCCGAAGAGCCCTGAGGGTGTCGCCACCATCAGCGGCGGCACCAACTCATCCGCCCCTCCCAGATACCCCTTGTAATCGTAGGTCCCATTCCCCGCCAGGACCACATACCGCGGCGCCACCGTCCAGTTTCCGTACGCATAGCTTAAGAACGTCTGGATCGCATGTGGATCTTCTATCCCGTCGTTGAACTCCTCGTAAATATCCTCCAGCAACACCACCTTCGACGACAAACCCCGGCTCGCCCGGTAATCCGCCAGTGTTTGCGCCGGACCCGCAAGGGCCGGTGTCGTGATGATCACGTATTGCGCCGCATTCGCCGGAGACTGCAGCGTGAAAACCAGACCCGTCCCGACCCCATAGGGCGGCATGCCGTCTTCCATCGCAAAGGCGGCATACGGCGTATTCGGCACCCCCACAAAACTCGCCTCGTAGGCTCCGCCTGTCGGCGACACCGTCACTCCGCCCACCAGTCGCGGCTGGTTCGGATCACTCAGGTCCAGAACCTGAATATCGGAATTCGTAAACCCCGTTACCGTCACCGCCGGCTGGGTCCCGGAATCAAACACCAATTGATCGTTTACCGCCTGGAACTGTCTTGCGTACGTCCACTCGATCCAGTCCAGGTAAAAGATGCTGTAAGCCACCATCGGTTCCACGTTCGCCTTAATCCCGACTAGGTTGTCTCCCTCCACGAGCAATGAGGGATCCACCGTCAGAACCAAATTCGTCCCAGTCTCGCCAGCCCAATGGCCATCTCCCACCGGCGTTCCGTTCACACTGACCGTCGCCCAATGGTCCCGGCTTCGGCCCACCGCCGTCGCCCCCTGCACCCGCACGTTCAAGGTCGCCGCCCCCCCGCCGGCCGCCACCCCTTTCAGGTGATTCGTGAAGGTCTCCTGCTTGTAGGCCGCGTTCATGGACATCAGCGCGTTCCAGAACCACCAGTCGGTATTTGTGTCCATGATGACCGTGGTCTCTGCGTACCGGTTTGTTTCAAAACGGGTCGTCTCCATGAAGCTGCCCGTCGCATCAGCCGCTGCCGATCCCAGCGACACCAGCTGCGTCATCACTGGCCCCGCCGCCCATCTCAGCCAATACACGTTATCCCAGGTGTAGAGACTGTTCAGCGCCTGCCCATAGAAATACACTCCGGCTCCTGTCCCTGCCGGCAGGCATGACACGGTCTTCCCCTGGCTGTCCATGGACACATTGCCGCTCTGAATCTGGTTCGACACCGATCCCGCGTCCACTCCCAAGGCCGCAGCTATATCTGCGGCCGACGCGCAGTACACACCCGTCTCACGCACTTTGATCTTCAGGGCCGGCCATGAGGACGGCGCCCCCCCCAATGCCTTTACGCTGCCACCGGCCAGCATCGGCACCGTGGCCTTCATTGCCGGCACGGCCACACTGCCGGCTTTCTGATTCCGGCTTTGTTCCCACGCCTGTTTCTTTGCCAGCCGCGCCTGCCTTGAGGCGGAAACCCGCGCCACGCCGCTGAACCCGCTTGCCGGCGCAACCGCGCCACTCCGGCCTCCCGGGGTCACGCGGAACGGACCATACGAGTGCTGCTTGCCGGATCCTTCGGCTTCCACCAGGGTATACAGATACGTCTTTCCGGCCTGCGCGCCGGCGTCAACCAACCGGTACACTCCGCCTTGCGGCGCGCCCGGATTCGCCGGCAGCAAATCGTTGTTCACCCGAACGAAGCCCCCTACGCCCTGCCCTGTCTTCGGATCGATCGCCGTGCGATGCAGGTAGAAGCCTGCGGTGTCCACTTCCGACAGCGTCTCCCACTCCACCACCACCTGACTCCCGGCCCGGTACGCCTCGAACCGCCCCAGAATCACCAGTGTCTTCAACACGGACTGAGCCGTGTCGTTCGCCGGATTCGGATCGTATTGGTTCACATGCGTGATCGCCACAGAGTTCGTGATGTAAACGTCGTTGCTCGCCGCTGCCACCAACCCCGTAATCACCAGTACTGCGCCTTGCCCCGCGTTCAGAGGCCCCGCCGTCCACACCATTGTCGTCGGGTTGAACGTCCCGCTCGTCGTCCACGAGT
>CAIXUF010000648.1 GCA_903922535.1 Candidatus Hydrogenedentota bacterium | reverse complement strand
GGTTCCTACGAGTGACTTGGTCCGTGGCGGCGGCGCCACCGTGGACGACGCCCGGGAGTCCGAGTGATACACTGACTGTCGCTTTGGCCGACGAGTACGACCGAACGTCGGCAGAATAAACCCATAACTGGTTTTGCATATAGTCTGACCTTTGTTCGCAGCTGCTTGTCTATTTGTTGTTGGTTGCTCGCCCACCGAAAGACCCGTGGCCGAACCGATTGCTCGGACGGCGAATCACGAGCGCCCGGCGGGCAAAAGCCCGCCGCGCTCACGCACTCCGGTTGGCACACTGACTAGCTCAGGGCCACCTTTCGCGGCCCTTCTGGGCCACCAGGAACGTCCGGGTCAGGTGCGCCACGACCTCGCTCCACTTGAAACGGACTGCGCGGCCGAGCTTGTAGTAGGGCAAGCGCCCTTGTTTCATCCACCGTTCCACCGTGCGCGGCCGCACGGTCAGCCGCCGCCCCACTTCGAGTTTGTCGATGTAAGGTTCGGCCGACTGACTGTTTGCCGCGGGTTCAGCACACTGACTTGGCATCCTGTTCATTTTCAATCGCTTTGCTTCGTGCCACGCGTCATTGCGGGCACTTGCCAGCTTGCGCCAGCGAATCAGTTATACGGCATGGTCTGAAAAACCGTCGGAGATCGGGAAAAGGGCCAGTAGAAATAACGCGCCACCAAGCGTCGACTTGCGCCGTTACACGCACGGGCGCGCAGAAAAAAAACTTCACAAAAGATTTGACGTGGTTTGGCCGATCCGGTCGGGTCGCCGCAAAGGCGACCGCCACGCCGTCGGCGGGTCGTCCGCCGGCCGCCAGCGGATCTTGAGAGGTTGAATCTCGCGCATGGTTTTCATCTTCGCCTCCTTGGTGTTCACTACCCGTGAACAATTGTTCACTCGCAGTGAACAAACGCGCTTTTTCTGCGCTAGGACCAGAACGTGCCCGCCGGCTGGGCCCGGAAGGATGAACTGCACGATATGCCAGGGAAAGCGGCGGCCGCTCCGGCCCCGCCTGGCGCAGATTTCGCACGACCCGGGCGATGGCCCGCGTCACGTTCAATCGCCCGGTCCAAACTCGCCTTCAGCCCGCTTGCCCGCTTGCCCCTCGACCGCCTGCTGACCTGGGCCGCCCCCAGACGGCAGCGCATGCACGGCAGCCTGAGCCAGGGCTTGAGGGGCAGGGCGGGAAGGTGCATCATCCTGACATTTACTGACAGAAAATCTGCGCGATGGGCGTATGTCCGGGCGTAGATCCTTTACCCAAACGGTTGTATATCATGCTTATACGCGCCAACTTGTACATTTTTCGCGCACCAACGCGCAGACCCGTAGCGGGCGCCGCGCCCACCTGATTGGACACCCTTGGACGGTTCCAGGTTGGGTAACTCAAGCGGTTCATGAGCCGACCGGCGAGGGCGCCGGTCGGGAGCCCCCGAGGCGGGCGCGCTCCCCGTACCTGACCCGGCAGATACGGTCAGTTCAGCAGGTGCCCGCGCAGGAACTGGATGGTGCTGTAGAAGAGGAAGTCGGCGTTGCGTTTCTTCTGGAACCCGTGGCCTTCGTCCTTGGCCATGAGATACCACGCCGTGCC
>CAIXUF010000647.1 GCA_903922535.1 Candidatus Hydrogenedentota bacterium | reverse complement strand
ACTTGCCAGCCGTCCAGATTTCATCGTACATGGGCGGGGCCATGGCCAGCACGCTCTTGAACGGCTTGTCCTTATATATGATGTGCGTGTCGGCACTCAGGTCCGCCGCCTTGTCCCAGGCCTCCTCCGGCGTGCCGAAGAAGATGGCCTTTGTGTCCTTTTTCACCACCGTCAGACAGAAACACCGTTTCACCACCGGGATCATGGACGCCGCCAGGTTGACCACCGCCCGCACGGGCGTGTGCTTGGCGCCGTTGATCTTGTAGTTCGTAATCAGCGCGCCCAGCCAGTGGAACAGATTCAAGATCTCCGCGCCGGACACGCCGGGATAGAAATACTTGTTTCCGCCGCTGAACCCGACCACCTCATGGGGAAACACGGGCCCGACGATGCAGACCAGATCATAGTCCAACACCCGGCGGTTGATGGTCACCTCCACCGATTCGCGCATGAGTCCGCCCGAGATGCGCTCGATGTCGTCCCCGGTAATCGTGCCGACCCGGACCAAGGCCTCGGGATTCTGCCATTCGTGGTTGAAAATGCCCACATCGGCATATTTGCACATGCGCTCCACGGTGGTGATGCCCAGCAGGGTATGGATCATGGCATCGGTCATCGGCGGGTGCGTGCCCAACGCGATGAGGTAGTCCATCTTCTTTACCCGGCCATGCAACGCGTCATACAACGCGCTGAACATCAGCGGCATGGGCATGCTGCGGGTCTGGTCGGGGATGATGAACAGCACCCGTTTGCCGTCCAGCGCCATGGACGCGCAGGCTTCCTGCACAAACCCGTGCAGTTCGGACGGACTGAGATAACTGGTATCGGCAATGCGCTGCATAACCATGACTTGAATACTCCTGAGGGTGGATGCGGTCTGGGCGGAATACCGGCGCAGAAACTCCCATTCCAATCAGACGCAACGAAATCCCACGCCTGAAAAGACCTTTTCCGCTTCCGCATCGGGCCGGGTGAAGCTCAGCCGAGTGTTAAAGAATTCCCGGCGCCGTGGATACTCCTTGCGGAGCCGGTCAAACCATGCGGACTGCTCTTCGGGCGTATTCAGCGCCAGCATTTCGCGCATGCGCGCATCGTCTGACATTATCTCATACACGGCGCGAACCGCGCCAGACAGCGCGCCGGTTTTGGACGGATCGACCGCCAGTTGGGGACAATCCGGCACGGGCAGCAGGGGAGAGGGGTCCCATTCCGCAGGCAGGTTCAGCGACGCGCAAAGCGCCTCGTACACCTGCCGGGTGCCGTTGACCTTGCCGTCAAAGGAGTATCCGGCAATGTGCGGTGTGGCAATGTCCAACAACTCCAGCAACTCCGTGTCCACCCGCGGCTCGCCTTCCCACACGTCCAGCACGGCCGCCCGCAACCGCTTGTCGCGCAGGGCCGATTTCAATGCCTGATTGTCCACCACGGGACCACGGGACGAATTGATGAGGATGGCCCCCGGTTTCATCCGGGAGAGAAACGCCGGATCGACCAAGTGCCAGGTGGCATGGGGACCGGTCTTTTCAATCGGCACATGGCAGGTGATGATGTCGCAGTCGAGGATTTCCCCGAGGGGACGGAATATGGGGTCGCCGCCCTCGTTGTCGAAACGGGGCGGGTCGTTCAAGACGCACTGCAAACCCATCGCCGCGGCTTTTTTCCACACCCGTTTGCCCACGTTGCCCACGCCCACAATGCCGAGCTTCATCCCGGCAAGCGACAAGCCGTGCTTTTCGGCCAGATGCAGCAGCGCGGCGGTGATGTACTCGCCCACGCTGTTCGCGTTGCAGCCCGGCGCGCTGGAAAAGGCGATGCCCTGCGAGGCAAGCCACGCCTTGTCCACATGGTCCTCACCAATGGTGCAGGTGCCCACAAAGCGGACCGGCGTGCCGTCCAGCAGTTCGCGGTTGACCTTGGTGATGCTGCGAACGACAAGCGCGTCCACATCGGCGAGCATCTTCCGGCTAATCTTGCGTCCCTGGGCCGTGCGCACCTCGCCCAACAGCCCAAATGCTTCCCGTCCGTAAGGAACGTTTTCATCGACCAGAATCACCATCACTGCATTACCTCGTTCGTCCGTGTCAGTCCGTGTTCGTCCAGGTCCCGGTCAGCCTGCCGTCCGCAATCCCTCATCCAGCACAATCAGGTAGTTCTCAACAGGCATATAATCCGTAAGTGAGTTGCCCGTGCCCAGGGTCCAATGGCCGTCTTCAAAGCAGGATTCGATGACCCCGCGGGTGTACGCCCGCAATTCCTTCTCGTCAAGACGGCAGATGCGGTCCACGTCCAGACCGCCCAGCGGCGTCACCCTGCGGCCGTACTGCTTTTTGAACTCGGCCACGGGCTGAATGACATCCTCAAAGGAATGCTTGGCGTCGATGCCGCAGCCGTCAATAAGGTCATCATACACCTCGGCCAGATTGCCGCAGGAATGCAGGATGAACGGTTTTCCGTGCGCGTGCGCCAGGTTGGCCATCCTCTTGTAGATGGGGAACACATATTGCCGAAGGTGGGCGGGGGAGAGGAAAGTGGAGGTTTTGAAACCCAGGTCATCGCCCTGACGCAGCGCGCCGATGGCGTCCATCGTCACCAGTCGGCGCAGGCAGCCAAAATGCACTTCCTCGATCTTGTCGAACACGGCCCGGACAAGATCCGGGTCGAGGTAGATGGCCATGGACAGCCCCTCGACCCCCATCAACGTCGAGGCCCATTCATAAGGACCCATGCACACCCCGCCCACAATCTTTGCGCCTTCGGGCAGCAGTGCGATGGTCTTGTCCCAGTGGAAGAAGTCCATGTAGTTGTCCGGCTTGGGCCAGGGATAGCGTTCAAAGTCCTCCATGGTGGAGATGACCTTCTTGGACTCGCTCCCATGGCTGACCGTGCCGTCAGCCTGTTCAGCCGGACCGAGGGGGAAATTTGGCCCGATTTCCATCGGAACGCAGTCGAAGCCCATGCCCATCCAGAAGTTTACATAGGTCTTCCAGTAGGCTTTGTCATTCGGACTCATCCTGTCAAAGGGCACGCCCATGCGCCGGGCAATGAATCCCGGACTGGCGAGATGCTCATAGAAGGGGAGATGGGTGGGCCGTCCGCGCCGGGTCACGGCACGCAGAAACTGCCCAAAATCCGGTTCGCGCCGCACGGGCTACCGTTTCCACGGCGGGGTGGCGGGCAGGTACTTGTCGAATTCCTCAATGAGCGCCGCCTCATATTCCCCGGCGTAGGTGCCCGCAAAAAAGCGGTCCAAACCTTCCTCATAGAGCCGCTGCCAGGATTTCTCCTCCTCGCCGGGGTTAATCGGAAAGAACAGGGCGTTGTTGGCCCGGGCAGCCTTGAGGTCGCCATTGGCGTCGCCGATCATCAGGATCTTCGTCTTGTCATAGCGGCCTTCGGATGCGAACTTGATGTGTTCGGACTTCGTGCCTACCTCCTGACCGTTGATGCAGAACACATACTTGTCCATGTCCTGCTCGGCCCATTCCCGCTCCAGCGCCTCGCCGGGCGTCTGGGAACAGACCATCATGTCAGCATGGGACCGCGCCTTTTCCAGGCATTCGCGGACGAAGGGGAAGGGGGGAAGGCCGCCCTGGACCACCTCTTCAATCATCTTGTTGACATCCACGCTCCAAGCCAGTGCCCGGTGAATGTCCGGCATTTCGGCGGCGGAATGTTCGGCACAATAGGCCTTCAGTGCCGGATTCCCGAGTTTGGTTTCCTTTTCCGCCCATGCCCGCAGATTGGGAATGTCGGGCAGCTTGATGCCCCGCGCCATGGGCGCGTCCCACTCCGCAAGCAGATCAAAAGTCATAAATAACGCCGGAAACCGGTTAATTCCGCGCCATTTAGAGTACAGATTCACGAATTCCCCGGCCATCCGGGCGTACTTGGACACCGCCTGCAGATTCCAGTGCTTGATGATATTGGGGATAAAGCACTCCTTGTGCTTGATTTCCATCGTGTCAAAGGCGCAACCGTCCGAGTCGATGGCAATCAGAAAAGAATGCTGGGGCTGATGGTTTTTCAGCTTGGCCACAGGGTCGCTCATGAAATACTCACTCCTTATAGATAACACGAACCGCAGAGAACGCAGAGAACGCAAAGAGATTAGGCGGCTACACTCCGGAAAATGCCGAGAACCCGCCGTCCACGGGCAGCACGATGCCGGTCACAAAGCGCGAGGCGTCGCTGGCTAGCCAGACCGTCGCGCCAACGAGGTCCTCCGGGGTGCCGTAGCGGCCCATCGGTGTGTGTCCGATAATCGTCTTGCCGCGCTGGGTCGGCTCGCCGGTTTCCTTGTCAGTGAGCAGGAAACGGTTCTGTTCGGTCAGGAAGAAGCCCGGCGCAATCGCGTTGACCCGCAGCTTCGTGCAGTATTCCTGCGCCAGATGCACCGCCAGCCACTGGGTGAAATTGCTCACGGCGGCCTTCGCCGCGCTGTAGCCGGGAATGCGGGTCAGCGGACGGAATGCATTCATGGACGATATGTTAATGATGGACGCGCCGTCCGGATTGCCCAGCATCGCCTTGACGAAGATCTGCGAGGGGAGAATGGTCCCGCCGGTCAGGTTCAATTCAAACACTTTCTGCAATGCCTCGCCCGGCAGGTCAAAGAAGGTCTGCTCCGGCGAGGTGGTGGCACCCTTCATGTTTCCGCCCACAGCATTGACCAGGATGTCCACTTTGCCAAAATCCTTGACGATGGCGTCACAGCAGGCTTGGACGGTCGTCCGGTCAAAGGCGTTCATCAGGTAGCCCTCGCCCTTGCCGCCCGCCGCCCGAATGCGTTCCGCGCAGGCCTTGGCCATGTCCGGCAGCAGATCCGCGATGGCCACGGTGGCACCCGCCCGGGCCAACCCCTCGGCAATCGCCCCGCCCAACACCCCGCCGCCACCTGTAACCACGGCCACTTTGCCGGAAAGATCAAACAACGTTGAAGTGCCCACAGGCGCAACCCTTTCTAATCATTTACCTTGGTTGGTTTGGCCGCTGCGAAGAACCGCATAAAGGAGTCTGACCGTCGGAACGGCACAATGCGCATAGGATAATATGGTGTGGGCTCGCAGTCAAGAAGAACACGTCAGAAGAACAGATCGGGACCCCCACAGACGGACACCCGACGGGAATACCAACAATAGTCGCGGATCAGAACAAGACGGACAGCAGCACGCCCAAGACGTTGGCGGGATAGGTGGACGGCCATTTCAGAAACTCTGCATGCCCGTCCATGAAAACCACATTGCCGCCGCCCGGCACGTGGTTGAAGGTGGTGGCGCTGCCATAGACCGCGATTTCGTCCCACATGACCGGAATCTGGCTGGCCGCCAGACTACTTGCGCCGGAATTGTTGATGTCGGTGATGAAGAACCGCTCGACGCCGAGGCGCAGCCGCGGGACAGGCCCCAAGGCGTTCTCTTTCACGGCGTTGGTCTTGGCAATGTCATTGGCGGACCAGGCCAGGTAAAAGGCCATGGCACCGTTGATTAGGTCTTGATTGAGGAAGGTTGTTGCATAGGTGACAATATCCGTCACCCCGTTCAGGTGCAGCTGCTGAAACTCCTGCAACGTCGGCGGAACCACGCCCGGCTTCAACACGGCCTGCTCCATGAAAGCCCAGCCCAAGTAGTAATAGCTGCCACGAGCGAGCATGCAGGAACGCACCGGCTTCGACGGATCGTTGTCCACATAGAACCCCTTGAGGACCGTGTCGCCGTCCGAGTCGGACGGACAGACGCATATCTTGACGTCCGTCAGATACTCCGGGTACAGGGAGGGACCTCGAAAGTGGCGTCCCGGGCCGCCTTGTTCTCGCAGTTGATCCGCTTGATCGGGGGGAAGGTCTCCTTGGACTCGTTGGCATACATGTTGAAGACGAGCCCCATCTGCTTCAGGTTGTTCTGGCAACTCGACCGGCGGGCCGCTTCACGGGCCCGGGCCAGGGCCGGCAGAAGAATCGCCGCCAGAATGCCTATAATCGCGATAACCACCAGCAGTTCAATCAGGGTGAACCCGCGCAAGTTTCGCATTTTGGTCTGCTCCTGCAAAAGACGAGAACCCGGTACTCCCGTCGGGGGATACAGCATCTCCAACGGGACCATCGTGCCAAACGTATAGGTCATTGTATGCATTTTTCCGGAAAATGCAAGGCGCGCGCGTTTGCCGGATTGTCCGAAGAGAGCGCCCCAAACGGAACCCGCATTCGCCCAGGGTACCAAGAAGGAAAGGTTCGTTGACAAGGATGAAGAGGGCACAAGGATGAAGAGGGCATTGACACCGGGCAGACGGGGTGCTATACTCAGGTCACTTGAGCGGGACTAACTCAGTTGGTAGAGTGCCAGCTTCCCAAGCTGGATGTCGCGGGTTCGAACCCCGTGTCCCGCTCCATTTCTTTTT
>CAIXUF010000646.1 GCA_903922535.1 Candidatus Hydrogenedentota bacterium | reverse complement strand
CGAGAACCAGCCCAAAGAACTGACCGGACGGGCACTCATGAATGAAGGGTTGGCCGTCACCATTCCTGACCAGCCAGGAGCAGTCATCGTCACCTACGGCAAAACCGGCGTCTAGGCAGGACGGTTATCGACCCAATCAGCGTCAATAACCGGGCCGAATCTTCGGGAAATCTGGAGCGGGGGATTCATTCAGCCCTGGGTTTCACCACAGCCGACTTGATGACGGATATCAACTCCTGCACGTGCGGCTTTGTCGTGAGGACAAACCGTTCCTGCACGGTGGCCAGCGTGAAAGACGGCAGTCCCGGAAGCGGTGTTCCCTCGGGCCAAACAACCGTGCGCCACTGGTTGTATCGCGTGTGCGCCTTCTGGTCGTCCGTGGGTGCTGTGCCGTTCGGCCAGACAAGGTCACCCTGCTTTGTGAGCACGGTGAACATATCGGCATCCAACCGGAGTTCTATCGGCCGGTGATCCAGCCACTGCGGCGTCAGGCAGGACCGGAAGAACGCCGCGCACCGGCCATCGTCCAAATCAAACAGGTACGCCTGCACATCGCTGTCAGGGACCGGCACATTTTGAACAAACCAGGCGTTGAGCAGGAAGGGCGCGTCGGGCGCGCTCATCTCGTAACTGAATTGCGTGCATGTCTTCAGGCCGAGTCCGCTGGCAATCGCACTGCCGAATCCCGCCGCGCAACCTTCGAAGGACTGCCCCCAGATGACAGTCTTGCAGGTCGCGGGATCGAACGCCAGATTCTGGGCCGCTGTTTGTCCGGCAATCTTCCGGTTGATCCTGTCGTAGTAATCTTTGAGCGCGTCCGGATCTTCCGGCGATCTGACTTCACAGGGAATGCGGCAGACCCGCCCGCCGCCCAGGCGGTCGACAAAGGCCTGGTGGAGTTTGTCCGGGCTTGGGCCCTTCGAAGCAAAGTCCACCTGGACCACAAACGTGGACGTGGGCAGGGAGGGGATTGCGTCAAACCAGCGCTGGCAGGCTGCGCGTTCAAGAGCCCGGTAAGGATCTTCGTCCGCCTTGCCCAGCGCCTCGTAGGGACAGGGATGAACAAGGATGACGAATTGGTCAATGGTCTGAACCGCCGTCTCTGCGGCGAACCCGGCCGGAATTCCCCACAGCGCCGACACGGCACAGACAAGACAAAGGCGTTTCATTTGGCCGCCGCTGCGCCGAGCCGCACGAGACATACTGCGTTGTCGGCGAGGTCCAAGGTCAGTGCGGGCTGTTCCGCGGCCAGAATGGTCTTGCCCGTGGACGCCAGTTCATGCGCAGCATCGACGGCAAGCATTTCCGCCTCCACCGGTTGCGGCAAGGGAAGGTTTTGGAGTTGGATCGTCACCTTGCGCGGTGTGGTGTCACAATTACTGACCAACATCGAAGCCGTCTTGTGATCGTCCGACAAACCGGCGCACATCGTAATCTCCGGCGGCGACGCGCATGCCACGCGGTTGGGCGTTTTGGTGAGTTGATTGAACGCGACAAAGGCGTAGTAGACACGGCCCGGAACGCTGAAGGCGTCAAACATGCCCCACGGGTTTGTGTCGGCGGTGTAATAGTTTGCCATGTCGAGCGGGGCATCCTGCAGCAGCATCAACGCCGAGGCAACGAACGCGGCCGCTTTCGGTCCCCGCATGGTGTCAAACTTCTCCCGCATTGCGGCGTACTTTTGCGGGGTTGGATTTCCCAATTCATTTGCATCGACGGCGCTGTCCCACGGATACCACATGGGATGCCACTCGGTGATATGGCTCTCGGCGTTCGTGAATCCGTATTCGTCGAGTAACTGTCGGGCCTTCACCGCGTTGTACGGCACATCCTGGGGCGCTCCGGTGTAGCAGTGCCAGGAGAAGAAATCGAGCGGAACTTTCCGGTCACGGCACCAGGCCAGAAAGGGACGGACAATGGCATGGTTGATGTGGCACGTCGCGGGGCCGCCCACCTTGAGGGACGGGTCGTGGGCCTTGATTGCGGTGGCGACGGTCTCATACATCTCAAAGTACTGCTGCTGCGTGCCCGGCCACATGCCGGAAACATTCTCGGCCGGTTCGTTCCAGATCTCCCAGTGGTTGATGCCGTAATGAAACCCGTTGGCCCAGCCGTCGTTGTAGTGCCGGATGATGTTGACGCAGATCTTCGCCCATTTCGCGAAATCCTTCGGCGGCTGCACGTAGAACCCGCCTTTGGAATACTGGCGGCTCCGGCATTCAATACTCTCGCCCAGCCGCCAGGTGATTTGCGTGCCATTGTTCACGATCCCCGCAATGTAGGCGTCTGTTTCGGCAAAGGTGTAGTACATCGGGTTGTCGGCATCGGCGTCAAAGATGGGGAAGATGAAATGAATGTCCACCACGTTCTGGCCCGCGTAGTGGCAGTCGTGCAGCCGCGCGGACGGGAATCCGGCGTCCTTGTGGTAGTTCGTCAGGTCGGCGCCGACGCCCCAGTTGACCGGGCCATTGTTCACGCCGTGCAGTGCCCGAATGGTGCCGGCCGCTTTGGCGAAATCAACAACCACATTGGTCTCGCCGGTATCGGCGGACTGCGCAATTGGGATGGCGAGAACGGTCAAGATCACCGCCACCGAGAGTGTTCGAACGATATTCATGTCTGTCTTCCTCCTCATGGTGAAGTTTATGGGCGCACGATCAGTGATATCCAAACTCGGCCAGTTGATTCTCAATCCCCTCGGGAAGCTTTGCCAATGCCTCGTCCGTTCCCTGGGCCATGTAACGCAAAAGGTTTCGGAGAAGGCGCTCGGCCGAGGGGTCGGTGCCGAGAGTTTCGCGTATGTTCAGTGTGTTCAGGAGGAACCGGCCCGCGCCGAAGCGGTAGGTCGCCATCATCAGGCCGGAAGCGTAATCGCATGACACGTTGTTTGCCCCGGAGATGGCTTCGGCGGGATCTTCCACACCCGCAAACACGAGGTCTGGAATGATGTCACGGTAGAGGCCATAATCCATCATGCCGCCCGATTGGAGGCCGTCGAAGATGGGATGCTGCTTGGCCCATTCGTCTTTGTGGTAGAGCCAGCCGTTCAGGCGGGCCAGCGAGCCCTTGTTCTTCAAAGGCAGCCGGGCGAGGGCATTGTCGCCCTGTCGGAAGACCTCGGGAGACAGGAAGATGAGCGACGAACCCTGCGCCACGCGCCGCATCAGCCCGGACCACGCTTCCACGCCGCCGTCACCACCGGGTTTGGCGGATGCCAGGATCAACTCGCGCCGCATCGGCGTTTCGGGGGAAAACGGCCGCGCCTTGATGCCGTGGTCAGCGAGCCACGAGGCAAGAACGGCGTCTTCGCCCCACAGAACGACTTCTGCGTCCACCGGCGGCATGGTCGCGGCATCCGTCACGGAGAACGCTGTTTCGCCGCCCAGGGGAGCGCCGCCCTTTTCCATCTGCGCCAGGAAGCGGTAGTCGCCCGCCGGACCGTCCACCGCGATCTCCTCACTGAAGGCGGGCAGTGCGAAGGACGGTTCCTTCTTGCCATCGGACGCGGGAACCGTCACGGTAATGACCTTGTCCATCGCGCGCGCCGTTCCGGGGCCCACCACGAGAACGCGCACAGGGTATTCGCCCGGTGCCAGCATGTCTTCATTGGCCAGGACGGCTTCGAGGCGGACGCGCCCGCCGCGGTAGATGTTCTGCGGCTCGCAGAACAGGCACATGCGCAGGGGGGCCAGCGCCTCGAACAGCGCGTCGGTCGTTCCGGGTTTCAACTCGCGGAAGGTCGTGAACAGGCCCTCGCCACTCATGCCCTGGTCCACGGTTCCGGTGAGGCTGTGGCCCGCCATGTTTGGATTGGCCCGAATGGCGTTCAGGCCCAGCAGGCGCTCTCTGGCCATTTTGCCAACGCTTGCGCCAAAGAAGTCCTGCGGGCTGGCAAAGCATTCATCCATCTTCCAGCGCCCCCAGTCCGCGAGAAAGCGGTCCAGCTTGTCACGGTAGAACCGGGCGTCCTCGGCCCCTTCCTTTCCAATCTGTTCGTAGTGGCGGGCGACGCGCCACAGGTCAACGCCGCTCCCGACGCCGTATTCCGAAATAAACACCGGATAGGGACCGCCGTCGACGGTGCGCAGGAAGTGAATGACACTGGCCGTGTGCGGCGTCCGCTGGTAGGGATGCTGGTCGTTGAGCACATCCTCCCAATCCGAAGATCCGGGATTGCTCAGCGTCCCGATGGCCTTCTGGGCTTGTCCCATGTCAAAAGGCTTGAACGCGGCGGCGTCCGGGCCGGCCCCGGGCGGAAGATACCCATAACTCCACGGGCCGTTCGGATTATGCTCCGCGGAGAAATCGGCGGCCGGGTCATACACCTTGCCGTCGCTGGCAGTCACTTGGACCGAGAGTCCGGTCGTGTCGGCGCCATAATCGCCGTTTCCAAATCCAACGGCCCAATCCAGCGTGTCACCGGCCGCAGCCTGAACATGCAGTTCAAAGGGGCTTTCGGCGCCGGCGCTGTTGACGTTTACAAACCCGGAATACAACGATTGACCGTTATGAAGAACGTGCACGTCCGTGGTTGCATGCT
>CAIXUF010000645.1 GCA_903922535.1 Candidatus Hydrogenedentota bacterium | reverse complement strand
GGAATTCCTCGAAAATGCAAAGAGCGCGGGATTCCTGGACGGCGTCGAGATTGACATCAGCAAGGCCAAGACCACCGTCACGGGCGAGACGGTCGAGGTTGCCCCGGTGGCGGTGCGAGGAAGCTTCGGCGAGGGCGAGGCGGTGTTCTCCGCAAGCAAGGTCAAGGGCGTGTGGATGATTTCCGCGATGGACATCAGCGGGATTTGAGGACATGAAACGTGCGTGAACTCCTGCAAAGCAAGACGGACTGCACCGTTTTTCCTGACTTGACTGGTATCACCACCCTCCGCACAGGCGCGGAGGGTGTTCTTTTGCGAGGGTGCCCGGAGCGCACCGTTTCTGGTTTGAATCAAGCCGGTGCGTTCCGTGCCGCTTTGCGGCATTTCACGCCACCCTATGCGATCGGATATGCGCGGTGTTCGGCGAAGGTGTTGTACAGCGCGAGCAGGTTCTCCACGGGAATGCGGGCCTGCACGTTGTGGATGGCGTCGAAGATGAAGCCGCCTCCGGGACCGAAGGTGCGGACGCGGTGAATCACCTCGTCGCGCACCTCTTCGGGCGTGCCGAAGGGCAGCGTGTTCTGGGTGTCCACCCCGCCGCCCCAAAAGGAGATGCGGTCCCCGTATTCCGCCTTGAGTTCACGGGCGTCCATGCGGGCCGCACTGCACTGCACCGGGTTGAGAATGTCGAAACCGGCATCGGCGAAATCGTCCATGAACACGCGCACCGAACCGCAGGAATGGATGAAGGATTTCCACTTCGTGTTGCGGTGAATCCATTCGTTGACGCGCTCGTGGAAGGGTTTGAACAAATCACGGTAGGCCAGAGGGGAGATGAACGGGCCGTGCTGCGCGCCAAAGTCGGTGCCGGTCACGAACACGGCGCTGGGCAGGTCGCCGACAACGCTGTATATTTTTGCCCAGTTGGACAGGGCGATCTCGCACTGGCGCTCGAACACCTCCCACACGAAATCGCGGCGCATGACCGTGCTGGCATACCACTCGGCCACGTCGCGGATGCCTTTGGGGTGCTTGATCCATGTGGCGGGCACCAGCGCGATGTCGCCGAACGCGGCCCCGCCGAAATTGGCGAGCACGGCACGGCCCGTGGCCCGGAGCCGGTCCGCCTCGGTCTTGAACCAGGCAAGGTCTTCATCGGTGATGTGGCCAAATTCCTGCAGATTGTCCTCAACGCTCAGGGTGGCGTCGTCAATGGGTTCCTGGCGCACGATGGCGTCGAAGTAATGCCCGTCGTGGGGCATGCGCCCGCTGGGCGGCGCGGACTTGTCGCCTTCGGGATACATAAGGATGTCGCCGTTGGGCTCAGGGTCCGTGTTGAACCCCTCCGGCACGAGCACGGGCGTGCCGTCGAAGAGGGTCCATTCTTTCCAGTTCTCGTTGCGGAACCCGAACATGGTGCGCGCGCCGCCAAGACCCACCACGTCCACGCCCAGCGCGTCAAGCAGGTCGGTCGCGATTTCGCCCAGCATCTGGTATGGTTCGGTGACCTTCACGGGGGTGCCTGGCGCGTCCAGCCCGAGCGCCTGACGCAGACGGTACACCGAACTCACCTGCATGCCCGTCACGGCGCTGCCGCCGAGGTCCAACGGCACAAGATCAGGTTCGCGGTGGTTTAGAGCGGCGTCGACACGTTCGCGGGAGGTCATCATGGCACATTTCCTTCAGGGTTTTCGGCCAGGTCAACGCCATCGATTGTAACACCGGGTCCCGCAGTTTTCCATGCGCGCTTGAGTCAATTCGGTCGCCATAGATATGGCCATGTATTTCGGCCGACGAAGACAGCAGAGGACGACGCAAACAACAAAAGAGCGACGAAGACAAACTCGGACACAAGAATGTATGCACCCATCCCCGCTGTATCGGCAGACCCACCGGGCGCCGTCGGTCCGCGCGCTTCTCCCGCGCCTGCCGGGAACGATATGCCCTACTGCGCTATCGTGAACGTGCCGTCGCTCAGGTCCTCTATCGCGTTGTTGTCTCCGGACATTACGTGGATTTTGCATGCGTTGCCCGGCGCCACCCAGGACGGAACCACCCAGGGGAATTGCCCGTCCGAAGACGCCGCTGCGCCGATCCACGCGATGTCCACGCCGGACACGTTCAGCAGAACTGCCACCGCGCCCGTCACATTGGTCTCATTCCATGTCACCGTATAGCTTTGGCCCGCTGTCCATGTCTCTCCTCCGTTGGGCGAGGTGACTGCAAGCGCAGGCAGATCGCCCGGCGCTGCGATGGTGAAGGTGCCGTCGCTCAGGTCCGCGAACCGGTTGTCGTCACCGTAGATCAGATGGATCCGGTAGTTGCTGCCCGGAGTCAGCGTTGCCGGAACCGTCCAGGAGAATTCTCCTGTTGCGGCCGCGCCCATCCATGCCGTGTCCGTGCCGTCCACGTTCAACATGACTGCCACCGCGCCTACCAAACCGGTTTGGCTCCAGGTGATGTTGTGGGTTTCGCCCTGCGCCCACGACTCGCCGCCGTTTGGGGATGTGAGCGTCAGCGGGGCGGCAATGATGCTGAACGCGCCGTCACTCGAATCTTCTATCGCGTTGTTCTCTCCGGAAATAACATGGATCTTGTACGCACTGCCGGGCGACACCCAGGGTGGAACGGTCCACGAGAACTGCCCGGC
>CAIXUF010000644.1 GCA_903922535.1 Candidatus Hydrogenedentota bacterium | reverse complement strand
CGTGCTCACCGTGAAGGACAAGAGCGGCAATGCCGCCACGGTGGCCACGCTGGTGACGGTGGAGGAATCGGCGGCGCCGACGGTGACCATCAACGGCGGCAACACGCTTGTCGGCGAGTGCCATGCGCCTCTGACCCTGCCTGGTGCCACGGCGACGAACATATGTGCCGTCGCACTGGCCGCGGGGATTACCGACTTGGGCGGTCTTGACCCGGCCAATCCGGCAGAGGGCGTCTACCGCGTGGTTTACGCCAGTACACCGGACGGCGGCGGCCGGACGGGCACGGCGTCCCTGACGGTGACAGTGGCGGACACCGCCCCGCCGGTTATAAGCCTGATTGGTTCGGCCGAAGTCAGTCTGACCTGCGGGGACAGCTATTCCGAGGCGGGCGCGATCGCCAGCGACGTGTGCGCGGGCGACCTGACCGGTGGCGTTGCCGTTGGCAATCAGGTTAACGCGGCGGTGCCCGGCAGCTATGCCGTGCGCTACAACGTGAGCGACGGCAGCGACAACCACGCCGCAGAAATCATCCGGATGGTCCATGTGGCCGCCCGCGAAGTGCCGGTCATCACGCTGCTGGGTTCCTCCGTGGTGACGGCGGAGTGTGGCGGCACATACAGCGACGCGGGTGCGACGGCGGCGAACGGCTGCGCAGGCGATTTGACCGGCAGCATTGTGGTCACCAACCCGGTCAACACTTCGGTGCCCGGCACGCACACGGTGCGTTACAACGTAAAAGACACGGCGGACAACAACGCAGTGGAAGTCACCCGGACAGTCATTGTGTTGGACGTGACGGTGCCGGTGATCGCGCTGGTTGGCGAATCTTATGTTGTCGTGCAGTGCGGAAGTGCGTACGCCGACTTGGGCGCGACAGCCACGGACAACTGCGCGACCGGCCTGGTCGTTACCGTGGGCGGAGACAAAGTCGACACGACGGTGCTCGGGGCCGTTTATGCGGTTACCTACAACGTGAGCGACGGCAGCGGGAACAAAGCCGCCGAAGTTGTGCGCATGGTCACCGTTGCGGACACGACCGCGCCCGTGATCAAACTGTCCGGTCCGGCTTTGGTCGCGGTGGAGTGCGGCGGCGCCTACACCGAGTCCGGCGCGACAGCGACGGACAGTTGCGCAACCGGCGTGGCTGTCACGGTTGGCGGCGATGCGGTGGATGCCGCTTCTGTTGGCACGTACATCGTGACGTATGACGCCAACGACGGCAATGGCAACAGCGCGGCAGAACTCACGCGGACGGTGACAGTTGCGGACACCGCTCCGCCGGTCATCACCCTCAATGGTCCGGCCACGGTGACATTCGCGTGCGGAACAGCCGACCCGCGCGTGGGCGCGACTGCCATGGACGGTTGTGCGGGCGACCTCACCGGCAGCATTGTGGCCACTGATCCGGTGAACATTAACATACCCCGCGTCTACACGGTGCGCTACAACGTGAACGACGGCAACGGCAACAGTGCCGAGGAAGTCATTCAGACAGTGAATGTGGTGGACACGACCCCG
>CAIXUF010000643.1 GCA_903922535.1 Candidatus Hydrogenedentota bacterium | reverse complement strand
GCGCACATCGCGCTCCACATAAGTTTGCACATAGCCCCGAAACCATTCCGTCAGGGCGTCCACCGGGCCCAGACATGCCGGCGGCAGCCCCCCCGTCAACACTTCCTGTCCGGTCACCGGTTTGGCCGCGCCGCGGGGCACGGCTGGCGCATGGATGAAATCAATGAGAAATGGCGGCTTGCTGGTCCTGCGGCACACCTCGCGGCGGGTCATGGGATGGAGTGTAAAATAGGCGGCACGCCCGGCAAGAGACTCCGACACATGGCTGAGGAGGGACAGATTTGCCGACCCGGACAACACAAACCGGCCAGGTGATAGTTGTTCATCCACACTCTTCTTTATGGCCAGCAGGAGTTCGGGGCAACGCTGCACCTCATCGAGAACAACCGCCTCTTCAAGGAGCGACTCCGGGTTTGCGCGGGCAGCCGCCAAGGTGGCGAAATCGTCCAAGGTGCGGTAACGCCGCTCCGCCGCAATGGATTCTTCGCGCTGGAGCAGCGTGCTCTTGCCGGTTTGGCGCAATCCGGACAGAACAACCACAGGCATCCGCCGCAATACCCGCATCAGCCGTGGCGCAATTTCTCGGGGCAGATAGTCTGTCATAATTAATCACAGTATAGTGTGAATATGACGGCATGTCAATATATTATTTGCCAGCTCCTTGCCTGGTGGTTCCAGGGCAAGGACGCCAACCGTCCGACCCACATGAAGCACAGAATGCCCGTACAACTCCCCCACCTGCCCTCTGTCGTTTCGCCTTTGCGTCTACTCCGACGTGCAGCGGAAGAACACCCAGCGCATCCCCTTTTCAACGGCGCACACTTTCACCACCACGGACCAGAGTGGCGGCTGCATGGTGCGTTCCCAGGAGCGGAAATATTCGCCGGGGTGTTTGCCTGCGTTCCACCAGTCGACCTTGCAGGTCTCATACTTGCCCTTCTTGTTTTCGAAGAGGCCCATGGCCTGGCTGTCAAACCAGTTTCGGAACTGTTGGGGCGGGGTGTCGGTGCGGAAAACGAATTCCTTCTTCTTTGCGCGGGCTTCCTTGTCGGCAAGGATCTTGGTGAACAGTTCGTCGCCGATCTGGAACTGGCAGGAGCCCCATGAACCGCCGGGGCCGGTAAAGAATCCCTGGCGGTAATTGCGGACATCCTTGAGCGCAGTCTGCCTTTCCGCGTCGCTCCATTCCCTGGGCAGCAGCACATCCTTCAGAAATTGCTGTAAGTCCGTTTGGGGCTTGGTGGCCTCGTCGGGACAGTCACAGATCTTCTCCGAAGTTTTGTCTTTGGCCTTGTCGGGGCTTTTGGCGCTCTTGCAGGCGGGCAGGAACAGCAGGGCGACCACCGCCGCCGCAACACCCACCCGTACGCCCGTTCGCAGGTTCAGCATGACGCATCCTCCTTTGCCTGTGGCGAACATTATGCCAAACCGGGGAATGAAATGTCTTCTTCAATCGGATATGCTATTCTTGAGTGACTCGACATGAAGGGAGCATGCATTATGAACCGTATATCTTTCGTGGTTGCAGCCTTTTGCGCGGTGTTTACCGCATTCGTGGCCGGTGCGCAGGAGGTGCCCGTACCCAATCCTTCCTTTGAAGAGCTCACGGCGGCCGGCTTGCCCGCAGACTGGACGCTTTCGGGAGGCACCGGCAGCGTGTCCGACGTGCGGGTGCGCCAGGGCAACCGCTGCATTCTCGTGGAAGGCACGGGCGATAAGGAATCGACCAACTTCTGGCGCTCGCCCAACCTGCCCCTCATACCGGGCGGCGTCTATTCGCTGCGTTACATGATGCGCCGCGAGGAGGGGCAGGGCGTCGGCGGATGCGCCATCACCGGCATGAACGTGTGCAATGTGGACCATCCGGACGTGGGCGAAAAATGGCAGGAAATGCGCCAGATCATTGCCGTGCCCACAGCGCCCGGCGATGCCTGGCTGCGCTTTGGCCAGTGGGAGGCGAAAGGCAAGTACAGTTTTGACGCGGTGCACCTGTGCCAGACCATCCCCGTCTACCGAACCTTTGACGGCGTGGAACTCGGTGCCGGCGAGCGCGTGCTGGGCAACGCCTACAATTTCGCGCCGCCCATGGCGGAGAAGAACACGAACGAATTCCGCGGCCTGCGTGCGCTGAACGCCTATTTCAACACAAACCGCTTCAATTTCAGCAACGGTCAGTTCCTCACCTTTGAACACGGCGTCATGGAGCATCCCATCAAGAGCGGGCGGCTGTTCTTCTGGACCCAGCACTATGGCGGGGTGACCTTTGCGGTGGAGGTAGGCAAGGACGGCAAGAACTGGACATCGTTGGGCGCGGTGGCGGAGGGCGACAAGGTGCAGGTGAACCTGCCGGACACGCTGTTTCCGGCACAGAGCCTGTGGGTGAGGATGAAGGCGGATTCGGGAGACGGCTCCGTTGCCCTGCACGGCTACCGGGTGGAAGCCACGCTGAACGGTCCGGCGATGAACGCTGTCGGCGAAACACAGTATATCGACGTGGAGAAGCTCGCGCCGGGGCTGGCCGTGGCGGTGGAAGCGCCGGCCATCTTCGACCCGGGCAACGCCAAAGACGCGATGACACTGTGGGTGCAGAATGACACGGAAAAGGAAATCCAAACGGAATTGAAGCTGAGCGACGGGGAGAAATCCATCAAGACCATTCCCATTCCGATTGCGACCGGTCGGAACAGCTATCCGGGCCTTCCCTGTCCGCTCAGTGAATCGGGCAAACACTTGTTGAAGATTGACGGCGGCGATGCATTTCTTCTTTCAATGGAGTGTCTCGTTCCTGAGTTCTACAATGCCTCCTACGGGGAGTTACTGGACGATTCCGGAGTATGGTGGGCCTCTTCGGGCTGGAAGATTGCCAAGATGCGCGCGCTCCCAAAGAAGAAAGGCACGGCGCTACGCATCGAGACGGCCCAGAACGAGGCGGAGGCGGCCCAGTTGGTGCTTCGCCCGAAGAAGGACCTGAAAGATGCGCGGCTGAGCTGCTCCGGACTGGAAGGTCCCGGCGGCGCGCGGCTAACACCCGAAATGGTGGATATCTTGCGGGTGCGCTACGTGCCCGTGTCCATGCCGACCGACAACACCGGCGTGGCCGCGCCCTGGCCCGATCCGCTCCCCCCCATCACCGGGCCGATGGATTTGGCGGGCGGCGAAAACCATCCCTTCTGGGTCCGCGTGAAGCCGGCCAAGGACACCCCGGCGGGCGAATACAAAGGCGTGATCCGCGTCGAGGCCGGCGATTACAAAACGGACGTGCCGGTGCAGGTGCGCGTGTTCGGCTTCGCGTTGCCCGACCGGATGACCTGCGTTTCCGCGTTTGGGTTTGGCCTTGACCGGGCCTTCAGCTACCAGAACATAAAGGAAGAGGCGGACAAGCGCAAGGTGGCGGACCAGTACCTGCGCGCGCTGTCGGCGCACCACATCACACCCTACAATCCCGCGCCGCTGGACAGCTTCGAGGTGACCTGGACCGGCATAGAGCCGAAGGACAGCGCCGACCCGGCGAAGGTGCATTGCGCCATCAACTGGGACAAGTGGGACGGGGCCATGCAGCGCGCCTTTGACGACTACCATTTCAACAGTTTCTCCCTGCCGATTCATGGCATGGGTGGTGGCACCTTCTTCTCGCGGACAGAGCCCAGCCTGCTCGGTTTCCCGGAGTGTTCACCGGTATATCAGGCGCTGTTCAAGGACTACTGCACGCAGGTGGAGCAGCATCTGCGCGCCAAGGGCTGGCTCAACGACAGCTACGTGTACTGGTTCGACGAGCCCGAACCGCGTGACTACGATTTCGTCATGAACGGGTTCAAGCGCATCAAGGAGGCCGCGCCCGGCATCCCGCGCATGCTGACCGAACAGATTGAGCCCGAACTGGTCGGCGGGCCGAACATCTGGTGCCCGTTGACCCCGGCCCACAAGAAGGAAGCCTGCCAGGCGCGCCAGGCCGAGGGTGATCGCATTTGGTGGTACGTCTGCACCGGACCCAAGGCGCCCTACGCGACGCTGTTCATTGACCACCCGGCAACCGATTTGCGCGTGTGGTTGTGGCAGACCTGGCAGCGCGGCGTGCAGGGTATTCTCATTTGGGAAACGATGCTGTGGACCAGCCCGACGGCCTATCCGGACCCCAAGGCCCCGCAGAATCCCTACGACGACCCGATGGGCTGGGAATACGGCTACGGCGGCGACGCCGGCATGCGCCGTCCCTGGGGTAACGGCGACGGGCGCTTCCTGTACCCGCCCGAGGCGGCGGCCAACGGCAACCCGGCCGCGCCCGTCTTTGACCCGCCGGTGGACACGATCCGCATCGAGATGCTGCGCGACGGCATTGAGGACTACGAGTACATGGTCATCCTGAAACGGCTGCTGGCGGAAAAGGGACCCGGGCTTGACGCGGCGAAGAAGGCCCAATACGAGAGCCTGTTGACGGTGCCGACCGCCATCAGCGAGAGCATGACCGAGTTCACCAAGGACCCCGCGCCTATCGAAGCGCACCGGCACAAGGTGGCTGCGGCGATTGAGGTTCTCAATACGCCGTGATAAAGGTGAGTCTCACACTTTCGCGGAGACCGGCGGGAAACAGTTATACATCTTTTCCTGCTTCAACCGGTCCAGCAGGAATTCCGGAGCCAGATCGGCGCCGTTTTCCCACACCACGGTTTGCAGCAAAGAGTCCACACGCACCGAGGAAAAGAGCCTCTCGTCCAAAAGTGGTTCAAAAACCGGTCCGAACAATATGTCAGTCAAGTCAACCTCGCCTGACTGGCCGTCATTGAATGCCAGCCACAGCCGGTGATTTCCAAGACAGTGCGCTTCAGTCATCTGCAACATGGGTTGACTCCCTAATCCAATGGCGGTATCGGCACAATCGGTTCCTGTTCCGACACCTTTTTCCAATTATCCAGCAACTCAACGCGATGCAGCGCCAGTCATTCCAAAACCATAGACATCGCCCGTCGCGGAATATTGCCTTCG
>CAIXUF010000642.1 GCA_903922535.1 Candidatus Hydrogenedentota bacterium | reverse complement strand
GAAACCTGTCTATGCTGCTGCAATACGACAAACGCGTGCGGGATTTCTGGGCGCCCCAGGACCTTTCGATGGTGATATTCCAGCGGCAGGTGTTTGATCTGGTTTCCTAGGCGAATCGGCGCGGCTGAGACAAAGAATTATCGCCCCCGCGGGAGCGGGGGCGCGGAAAGTTGCGAAGCAAGTCTTTTGTGCGGCTTTCATCCCCGCGAAAGCGGGGTTTCAGGGGCTCACGGTGTGCGCCTCAACATACAGGGTTGGGGTTCCCGCCCGCGCGGGGAACGCGGCCGCCGCCTGCGGCGCAAGTTCCCGGGTGTGGGAGTGGAACGCGGAAATGACTTTTTGGGTTTCGGACTTTGCATGGAGTAAAGCATGAAACGTGTCTTCAAATGCTTGATTGCAATTGTGGCGCTAATCGCGGCGGGGGGCCGGGCCGGTGCCGACACCGTCCTCATGAAGGACAGCAACACGTATGACGGAAAAATCATCAGCAGGAACAGCGACCTGATCCGGATGAAGTCCGGCGATCACGACGTGGTCCTGCCCGTCGCGGACGTGGAGAGCGTGGAAATCAATGACAAGCGGGGCGAAGATGTCAACTATGCGGAGATCGAGCGTCTTGCGAAGGAGCGCGACAAGGAACTCGTGGAGAAGACCGGCCTTCAGGCCCGCGAGCGCAGCGCAGTGGACGAACTCCTGCGGCTGTTCTTCCTGAGTGATGAGGACAGTTCGCGGACCGCCCGCAACAGGCTTCTGGAAATGGTCAAAGATCACAACCCTTACCGCTACCTGAAAATGCTGCTGCCCGAGATCTACCCCGCAAAACTGGCCCCGCTGCTGGAGGTCATGAGCGAAATGAATCCCGGGGACATGCGTGAAACCCTCAAAGAAACCGCAACAAGCACCAGCGAAACCGCCCGGGCCGCGTGTCTGCGCTGTCTGGGAAAACTTAAGGACAAGACCTCGCTGGAGCTGATGAAGCGCGGCATGGTGGACGAGGATCCCGATGTGCGCATTGCCGCCACCCGCAGTGTCGAGGCGCTTGGCGCCCGCGAGGCCACCCCGGTGCTGATCAAGGCGCTGACGGCGGATGACATGCGTGTGCAGAATGCGTCGCGCGATGTGCTGTCCACCCTGTGGAGCGAACCCGGAAAACCCCCGCTCAATTTTCTGCAAAATGCGGGATGGAAGGAATTCTGGAATACAAAAGCCGCCAGCGTCTCCGGCGCGTGGGACCCCGACACCATCGAGCCGCTCGTGCCTCCGGGAACGGTTTGCCGGGTGGACTGATGATGCGTTGGCACCGATGCCGGGGTGATGGCCCCGCCAGTTTCAAGTGTCACCAGATAAAGCGCACAGTGGCCAATCCCCCCGCGGACACGGAAATCGCCACGGCACCTTCCTGTGTCATGGCAAGCGGATCCAAAGGCTCCTCGTTCAGATTGCAGGCGCATGCCTTAACCATCGGGCGATCCAACTGAAACTGGGCCACGGTGGCTTTGCCGCCCGGATTCCAGAAGCGAATCACCGCCCCTGGTCCATCCTCGGCGGGCTTGAGGGCTGTCACCACCGCATCCCCGGGATCCACCCGAACAAAGGAATGGGTGGCCGGAGAGTCTTCGCGGACCTCATGGCTGCGCACGGTCGTCTGTAATTCCGCCACAAGTCCGAGTGCTGAGATTGCGTTAAATTCACACACAAACGGACTTAAACAGTAATTAAACGACAATAGGCCCTGCAACTGACCGTCACTTTCCTCAGATCGCGCCACTGTCTTGCGGAAGGACCGGAACAGCGTCAATGCCAAAGCGCGCTCCGGTGTGTCCAAGACGGCATACTCATGCAGACCTTCCGGGCACAGCACGGCAAGACCGCCTGACACATCCTGCACACCGCAAACCGATGTGAACGCCTTTTCCGGATTGATGCGTTCCTGCCATTCGGCCGTTTCAACCGGAATGCCAATCTCGCGCTCCACCATGGCAAAGGGCGTGTCTGCGAAGGATTTGCCGGTTTGCGCATGCGTCGGAAAGAGCACGCGCAAACGATGGTCCTTGGCGCAGTTGTTCACCACCGTCCGCACCTGAAGCACCGGGCTGTGCCTGGCCACCGTGATGAAATCGGTGACGTTCACCGCCACCCGGTCCGCCGACCGGTAGCCGCTCTTCTGGTCCAGTTCACGGGGCAGTTCCAGCGTCCGCTCGACGCGGAACACGGTGCGCAGCGGGCCGTCCTCGTCAATGGCCGTCATGACCGTTGCACCGGGGCCGCGGTAGACGATGTCATGGAGCGGCTGCCCGCGTGTCCAGCCGTCGCCGCAATCGCCCGCATCCTCGTAGTGGAACAGGTTGTCGAATACCCGCCCGTCAGCGAGATTGATCAGACGTCCAGAGCCGTCCGGTTTCAGTTCAAAGGCAATCAGGCCGTTGGCCGCGCTGAGCGGCCCGGTCATGAGGCTGCAAAAAGTCCGTGTGGCCGCGTCGCAGGGTTCCACGCGCAGGGTGGTGTAACCGGCGGAGGGCAGGTCCAGTTCCACCGCCACGTGGTACAGGTCGCCGAAGCCGAAGGTGTGGCGGCCGAGCGCGTCGAGCCGCTGCGGCGTTTCCTGTTTCCGCTCCACGCGCACATGCTGGTACGGGGCGTGCGTGCCGTCCGGCAGCACCAGGTGGAACTTGTTGTAGCGTTCGCTGCTGGCCAGCCCGTCGATGTAGGACTTGCCCGGTTTCTCGGCATGGTCGGCGGGAAAGAAGAGGCAGAGATCAAACACGCCCTTGCGGGGCCGGGGCAGCGGGTTGTGCACGGCGATGCGCCGCCAATCCTCGGGACCGGATGACGTGCCGGTGATACGGCGCCAGTCTTCCGAACCCGCCGCCGCGCCGGCAATGCGCGCCATGGACCGGCGCACGCAGCCGTCGGCGATGAGGTCGCACTGGTCAAAGCGGTAGTGCATGTCCCGGTGAATCTGGTCCTGGCTGCATCCGCAGATGGAGTCGTGGGGGTGGTTGCGCAGCAGGTACTGCCACGCCTTGTCCAGGAAGCCCGGCACAGGCGCGCCGCCCGCCATCATTTCATAGACCAGCATCGGCTCGACCCATTTCTCAAGCAGCGCCTGGCTGCGGTCATTGCGCTGCTTGAGGTCATAGCGCGACGAAATGACATGCACAATGAGGTACTGGCCGACGCGCTGATGGTCACGCGCCGGTTCGCGCAGTTCCCCGTGGCGTTCGGGCAGCGCGTCCAGGTGCCGGGCCAGTTCGCGGCCATACTCCTCCAGCGCGGTCCAGCAGAATTCGATGTCGGGTCTGCGCTCTTTCAATTTTTGGAAGATTGCGGGCATCTCGTGGTCCGGCCGCGTGTGGTCGATGGCGTCCAGCATGAGCAGCAGCGGGGCGATGGTGCGCGCGGACTCCTCCTCGAAATAGGTGTCGAACCGCTTGGCATAGCTTTCGTCCGTGTACCCCTCGGCGCGCAGATGATCGCGCACAGCAAACTCAAACGGCGCATAACTGCCCTTGTCGGTCAGCTTGTGGTAGGCCAGTTTGCCGCGGTCCGGGCCGACCCATGCGAAGTGCATGGGATGGGTCTCGTCCTGCGTGCCCCGCCAGCAGATGCCTGCGCTGAGCCCGAAGCCGCGCATGATCATAGGCAGCGCGGCGATGTGTCCGAACTGGTCCGGTGTGTACGCGAAATCGAGGTGCGGAAAGCCCATGTTCCGGCAGATGCGCACACCCCGCATCAGGTTGCGCACAAACGATTCGCCCGAGATGAGCCATTCATCGGGCAGGTTGTACCATGGCCCGGCGAGCAGACGGCGTTCCTTGAGCAGTTTGACCAACTGTTCCCGCCGTTCCGGCCGGATTTCCAGATAGTCCTCCAGCACCACCGTCTGCCCGTCCAGATGAAAGCAGGCATAGTCCGGGTCCTGCGCCATCAGATCGATCAACTCGTCAATCAGCTCCACCAGCCAGCGGCGGTACTCCTGGAACGGTTCATACCATTCCCGATCCCAGTGTGTGCCTGCGCAATAGAAGGCTTTCATCGGATATTCCTTTCCATGAAGGCGGGTTGTCGGTTTCAGCAGGCACGGATCATATAGGCTGACATGGGCGTGGGGCAACGCGGAACCCACCGGCGCCATGCGTGCCGGGCCGTGTGCCCATTCTTGCGTGCGGTGGCCATGCCGAGGCGATCCGGTGCGGAAGTGTGGCTCCCGCACAAAAACGGCGGCATAGCGGCCGCAAAAAATGAGGCGAACGGGGCTTGTCCCTGTGTATCCGTTTGCACCGGGTTTTGCGTGTGGCCCAAAATGGGGGAGGACATTCGTCCAAGGAAAGGTGACCGTAATGAACATTCGCGCAACACTTCCCGCTCTGCTGCTTGGTTTGATCACGGCAATGGCCTGCGCCGCGTCCGGGACTTCTTCTTCCACACCGGCCGCTCCAAAGATGCAAACGCCCGCGTCTGTTTCGCTGGCGAACCTTGCCGTGTTCCGCGACCCGGTGGGGGACTGGACCCTGGCGGCGGCAGTCGCACTGGACAAGGACGACCCGGCGCGGCTGGGCTGGACCGAGGGCACCGGTGCCGTGGTGAACGGCCTGAAGGGCAAGACCGTTCATCTGGTCACCAAGGCCGAGTACGGCAACGTGGAGCTGCACATCGAGTTTATGATGGCCAAGGGCTCCAACTCGGG
>CAIXUF010000641.1 GCA_903922535.1 Candidatus Hydrogenedentota bacterium | reverse complement strand
GTTGAATCCGCGACAAGAACGGCAGACAGGAATGTCTGCCCCACACTGGTCTTGGTTTTCGTGGAATCTCATTTGGCTGCGGCTTTGCTGCTCCAAGTATTCCGTGGTTGCTCTTTGTCTTTCTGCTTTTAGGCCTGCTGCTTGACCGCTTTGAATGCTTCGTCACAGATTCTCAAGGTTTCTTGAATGTCTTCATCCGTGTGGGCGGTCGAGACGAACCAATTGTGATGCGACGTGAAGAACGCGCCGCGTCGGGTACATTCGGCGCACCATTTCTGTTGCAACATCAACGTCGGATCGTCGGTGATGCGCACGTACATCATGGCGGGTTCGCCGGAAACCTTGATGGTGTAGCCGTGGCTGGCAGCCACATCGATCATGCCCTTGGCGAGTTTCTCGCCGGTCTCGCGCAGGGTCTTGGGACCGTCAATGCGGCGCAGTTCGGTGAGCGTGGCGATGGCCGCGGCCATGGGCCCGGCGCTGAACCAGTAACTGCCCGTGTGGAACACCTTGGACACGTCCATGCGCAGCGCGTCGGTGCCGACGAGCGCCGAGATGGGATAACCGTTGCCGATGGCCTTGCAGAAGGCGATCAGGTCGGGTTTGAACCCGTACTGTTCGCAGGAGCCACCCAAATTCACGCGGAACCCGGCGCGCACGTCGTCGATGATGAACACGATGCCGTTCTTCTTCAGCATGGCCTGCACCTGCTGCCAGTAGCCCGGCGCGGGCAGTTCGTTGTCGGTGAAGATTGGGTGGTGGTAGGGCGTGGCAATAAAGCCCGCAACGTCGTTCGGATGCTGCGAAATGGCGCGCTCGAGCGCCACCACATCGTTCCACGGGATACGGATGATGTGGTTGAGGTCGTCGTCGGTCAGGCCGTGATGGCCCGGGCCCTGCATCCAGGGCGTGGTGCCGTGGTAGCCGCCCTTCATGGCGATGATCTTCCTGCGCCCCGTGGCCGCGCGGGCGGTCATGACGGCAAGATTGGTCATGTCCGCGCCGTTCTTGGCAAAGAAGGCCCAGTCCGCAACGGGGATCATGTCCACCAGCAGTTCGGCCAATTCAATCATGCGGGGAGAGGACACGGTGTTCGTGTCCGATTTTTCCATCTGCGCCCGGTAGGCGGCGTCCACGACAGGGTTTGCGTAACCCAGAATCATGGGGCCGTAGGCGCACATGTAGTCTATGAACCGGTTCCCGTCCACGTCCCAGAAATGGGCGCCCTGCGCCCTGTCGGAATAGAAGGGGTATGCGCTGACGGGCACATAGGGCGGCGGGCCGAAATGCCCGTAGATGCCGCCGGGAATCACCTTGGACGCCCGCGCCAGCAGTTCGGTGGATTTTGGATACTCATAAGGTGTCATGGACGCGCCCTCGCCTGTTTCCGCCGTCATTGCCCGTTCACTCCCGTCATGCAAGGTACCGCTCGACGCGGTCCATAATCAGCGTTGCGCTGTCGATCAGCGGCAGCATGCCCCAAATCGCCACCGCGCCGCGCCCGATGGCGGCCAGCCCGTCGTCCTTGCCGGACAGCACGCCCTGCGCCACGGTAATGTCGCGGAAGGTCATGGTGGCGTCGGGACGGTCCACCCGGCCGCGGCCGGCATCCACCCCGTTGGGTCCAAAGGAAATCCACGCCGCCGGTCCGTCTTCGCCCACGGCCAGTTGCATCCGTCCGGGCGGGGTGCCCGCCGCAATTTTGCCTGCCGTGGCTTCGGTCTTCACCAGTTCGCGCACGGCGTTGGCGGCGGTGTGCAGCGTCAGCGTGGTGTTTGCCGCAAGGAAGGCGGGATCGTCCAGCATGCCGGGGCCGGGCTTGAGATAGTGTTCCAGCCGCGCCGTAACCCTGGGAAATTCGTTCTTCAGGAAGCCGAGCCGCTTGAATCCCCGAAGCGGAATCGGGGGAATATTGCTCCCCGCAAACATCGCGTTCAGGTGGCCCGGCGCGACGAAGAACAGGTGCACCTCCGACAGCGAGGCGCCGCCCAATCCCACGCGGCACTCGCCACGGCGGAACTCCACCCAGGCGCGCGGCCCGCCGAGCACGGTGAACTGGATGCCAACATCCCAGTCCTGGATGAGTTTCTGCGACTCCACGTCGAGCCGGCACAACTCGGATAGATTCTGGAGCACCGCCCCCAGATTCAGACTCGCCTTGATCTTGTCAACACCCATAACCGTATGACCCTCCAACCGCGCCGGAATACCGCCGCCGGGAGCTTGAAACTAGCACAGACGGGGGCAGTTTTCAAAATGACGCGTGTGGGACGAACGGGCCAACGGCAACATTCAGAAACCGTTAGACGCCCCGTTCCGACAAGGCCGTGATCTTGGCGGCAATTTCGGCACGGGTCTTCGCGAGCACGACCGGGTCGCGGGAGTATTCGGTCAGGCTGCGCGTGACCGGCAGACAGGCCTCGCGCGCCTTGTCCACGTCCCCGAGCATGCAGAGGTATTCATAGTCCTCCAGTCCGTCGCGAATGGCCTCCAGACGAATGCTGCCGATGGGCCCGTCGGGCCCCGCGTAAAGCATGCGTCCGTCGCCATGCAACCAGGCATATTCGCCGCCGGTGGTGATGCTCCAGTCAAGGAACGACCCCATCTTCGGGTCAATGGGCTTGTCGTTGCCCGGCCGGTCCCAAATGTTCAGCCCCCAATAGAGAAACCCGTCCATCTTCTGCTGGAACGCCTGCCACCAGAGCAGCCGCGCCTCGATCAGGGGATGGTCGCACAGCCAGTTCGCATAGGGATAGCGCGGGCCCAGACAGACATAACTCCACACCTGATGGCCCGCCGCGCGGCAACGCGCGGCCTTGTCAAGGTCGTAATTGGACGTGAGCGGACAGAGCCAGTCCACGTTCAGATCATCGAGCACGGCGGGTTCCTGCGGCACACCGGCCGTGGTAAGCGTGTGCAGTTCGGGGTAGCGGCGCTTGACCATCCCAAAGAAGTCGCGGATGACCGGATAGAACTCCTTGCCACGCTCGTCGAAGGTGTAAATGTAGCCGAGCGGCGCGAGCCCGGTCTTGCGCAGTTCAGCGATGTACGGGTCAAGCCGATCCTGAACACTCTTCAGAAACGCCGGCGTGTACACGGGCAGTTCGCTGTAGCAGACCCAGGGAACATTGCCCCGACCCTCAACCATGTTCAGCACGTTGAACGCGTTGATGCCCTTGTCGGCATAGTACTTCAGATCATCAATGTCCGGCGGCGTGGTACGCGAAATGTCGTCAGGGTTGAGCCGGTGTTCCAGCAGGTATGCGCCGTAACGGCGGCGCAGTTCCGGATTGAGCGGTTTCCCGTAGACCCGTTCCAGAAACCCGTCCATGAGGGCGAAGGCCGTCTTCATGTGTCCGCGCACCGGCAGGGTAAAGTCATAAACCTCCACGCGCAAAGACACCCGTGTCTCCGCTTGGCCTTCAGGACGGATCACCAATTCGCCCGTGTAGACGCCCGGCAACGCATCGGCCGGGGCGTGCACGGTGAACCACAGCGCCTGGGTGAATCCCGGTGCCACATTGAACCTGTCCACGGGCAGCAGCGCATCGGGCCACCATCCGGCCGCGGCCGTGGGGTCCGCGGGATGCGGGGCCAACGTCTCCACCCGCACATAGCCCTCCTGGTACCAGCAGAACGCGAACGGCGGAAGCGTGGCGCCGTCACCGGCGCGGCTGAGCACCGGCGGGTCCACGGAAACATTCTTGAGCGCGACACCCGGCGCGGGCAGCACGGCGAGTTGGAAGCTCTCGTACTCGTTGCGGGCCAGGCTAATCGCAGCCTCGGGCACGGCACCGGCGCCGCTGGAGGGCATCGCATAGGGCATGAGACGCGTCATGGCATTCTCGGTCCAGACGCGGTAGGGAAGCGGTTTGGCCTCGGATGTGTCGGCCGGCATGTCCACACGCTGCGCGATGGTTTCGCCCAGCAGACGGTCCTTGGCGGTGACAACAAAAAAACCGCCCTTGGGAAACGGGGCGGGTTCGACGATGTGGATGGGCAACGCGTCACCCGTGTATTCCGACACGACGCAGCCCTCGGTCTGCGTGGAGCGCACGGCCCAGGCCGCGGGCAGGCTGGTTCCGGCGAGCAGTCCGGCGCCGGTTCCAAAAAGACCCGGCGACACGCTCACACCGGTAAACTTGAACGGGGCGAGTGATACGACAACATCGTCGAACCAAACCGTGCCCCTGGCCTTGCGGAAAAGAACGTACACCTCGATCCGCTTGACGGGCTTCGCGACGGGAAAGACGAGTTCGCTGTACTGCCAGTCGTGCGTGCCCGGTTTGAATTCGGCCTTCTGGCCCCAGAGCGGCGTGCCGTCCTCGTAGAAGACATCGAGATACAGGTTGTAGTCCTGCATCACCCCGGCGTGATCCGCCCGGCTCCAACCGGACACACGGAACGGATGGTTAACCGGCGGGTCGAGCACCACGGCAAGCATGGCCCCCGAGACCTCGTCCGGACCGGCGTTCTCGCAGCGCAGCGAACGTCCGCCAGAATGGTGCTGTGTCGCGTCATAGGCAAAGCCCTTGCCGACAGGACTCCAGGAGGCATCCTCTTCAAAGCCCGGGTTGGGCACAACGTTTTCGTTCCGCGAAAGCGCGGCTGCAGAGACGGCAAGGAGCAGCAGGGGCAACAGGAAACCATGGCGCGCTTTCATTTCCCGACCTCGCCCGTGCTGTCCGCCTCACTTCCCCATCGCATCGAGTTCCTTGAGCGCGTTCATGGTTGTGTCGGTCATGGGCCACTGGGTGCCGTATTTTATGAACTCCACGTGGCCGTCCATGAATAGCACGTTGCCGCCTTTGGGCACGTGGTTCTCGGGCCGTTCGATAAGAATGGGCAGTTTTGACTGCACCATGGACGCGCCCGCCGGGTTGTTGATGTCGGTGATGAAGAACCGCTCAATGCCCTCGCGCAAACGGTAGATGACGCCGCCGTCTCCATTGCCTTTCCCTGCGGGCACCTGCAAGTCCTCGTCGAAAGGCAAGCCCTTTGCCATGTGTTCCTTGTACGCATTGCAGAACGCCGAGACGTCCTTGTCATTGGTGACCGCGTAGCCAAGATAGAAGTAGGACTCGTCATCCACGGCCGCGTCTTTCCGCGCGCGCCACTTCTCCACGTCGGGCATTGACGGGCATATCAGGACATTTGGGTCGGTCAGATACTCGGGATAAATCTCACCCTTGGCCGACATCAACTGACCCGGTGCGGGGGAGAGATGGGGATATGCCTGTTTCTTGCTCTCGTTGGCGAACATCTTGTAGACGAGGCCCATCTGCTTGAGATTGTTCTGGCAGGAGGAGCGACGCGCCGCCTCTCGGGCGCGCGACAATGCGGGCAGCATGATGGCAGGCATCACCAGCATGACGAGCACGCAGAGGACAATGTTGATGTATCCGATCACCAGCCCGGCCACGGCCAGACCGCGCGCTTCGGCGGGCATGGTCCCTTTCTTGATACTCGACAGGGACAGGTGCCCCAGGATGACGGCAGGGATGGAGCCCAGCGGGCCGAGGCAGGCAAAGGACAATATGCCAAAGACGAGACTGGCAATCGCCTGAGACTTGGAGCCTTCCGAACTCTGTGGCGGGGGAGGAGGCGCATACGCCTGCGCCGGCGCGACGGGAATGGCGGGCGGACCGCTTTCCATGGGGCATTGCGTGGTGGCGCCGCATCCCCCGCATCTAATGGGCTGGCCCGCATACTGATCGGGAACATCCAGTTGCGCCCCGCAGTTCGGACAGATGTGCTGGATCATCGTACTCCCTCCTGTTGGTGTCGCGGCTCCGTGTTCTTATGGACAACTGACCAAGAACCATGGTAGACCTTTTGCGCGTTGTTTTCCAATGAGACCTGTTGGCGAAAAAGAGGAAATGAACATGGGTGGACAGGATGAACAGGATAGGACAGGGTGAGACAACAATTGTCTTGTCCAAGACCATGCGGTTATGGCCCCCGAAGGGGACCAACAGCAACAGCCATGGAGAGAGAGAAACCGAACCCGTGTTTTTACGACGTTGCGCGGCTCTGACCCCCCGAAGGGGGGCGACAATAGTAGCCACGGGTGGAGCGAAGCGGAACCCGTGGTTAACGGCCCGAAACGACCAACGTCCCCGAAGGGGGCGAACTGGCTCGCTATTCGAGATACTTCTCGTCGAAATCAACCCCCTCCTGCCCCAACAACCGCTTCAATTCATCCCGGAAACTGATCGTCTTGTGGTGTTCCTGCTGATTCTTGATGTACTGAATGACCGTCTCTTTTTCCGCGTGTGATTTCGTGAATGCCCCATATCCCACCTGCCAACCGGGAAATTCATGAAACCCCATCTCGCCGCGCATCCACGTTGTTGAGGCGGTTTTCATGTCGCGGATGAGGTCGGAAAGGGCGATGGTCGGATGCAGGCTGATCAACATGTGATGTGGTCGTCCACCGCGTTGATGCGGTACAGATGGCAATGGTTGTTTTGCAGGATGCCCCAGTGGTAACGGAACAATTTGTCGCGCCGGTCTTCGAAGATGGCGGGGACGCGGCCTTTAGTGGAATAGACGAGGTGGTAATGGATTTGCGTGTATGTGGACATAGACGCACTCCCAAAATTGGCCCCCTTCGGGGACCTTTTCCGCTCGTGATCCTAACCACGGGTTCCGCTTCGCTCCACCCGTGGCTACTATTGTACACCCCCTTCGGGGCAAGCAGGACGCGCACTTGGGAAAGCGTTCAGGACAAGTCCCAGAACCTTCTGTTGAACCTTTTTCACCCGGAGTCATTTGATCGGCCGTTTCTTTTATCCCGCAACCGCGGCGAAGGTCAATTCGCCCCTTGGTGCTTCCCAGCGCAGGCCGGAACCGTCAGGCAGGATCGTGGCGCCGGCGATGGGGTTGACAGAGAGCAGGCGCAGGCCCTTGGGCAAACGCGCGTGCAGGATGACAGCGGTCGCGGATGTCTGACCTGCGGGTGTTTCCTTGGGCAGCGTCACTTTGCCCTGCAAATGCTGCATGGCAGGGTCGTAGACCATCTCATAGGTCACATCACCGAAGTGGGTCGATGCCTTCTGGATGCCAATGGGCTTTTTCGTTGCGAACCAATGCCGCGGGATACCCCGGCCCAGATGCAGTTCGTTGCCGTCTTCCATGACAAGGCTGTCGCGCACGGCGCGGACGACGGCCACGGGCGTCCACAGGTGCTGGCGGTCGCCGGTGCATTCCTTGGCACCGGGTTCCGGCCCGCGCTCCTCGCACCAGGTGACGAGCGGCGTGGCGTGGTTGAGCGTGGCGTAGAGCAGTGCGGCGGCCTCGTCGCCCTCGTTGCGGGCAAGGTGCGCCTCGGCGAGGTTGTCCAGCGCGATGGCGACCCACAGGCCGTGGGCCAGCCAGCCCGTGTTGAGTGGCAGTCCGCCGGGGCTCATGTGCGCGCGAAGCTGTTTGATGGTGCCCGTGACCAGTTCATGATCAGCGGGCAGCGTGCCGCAGGGCAGCAGCGCGTTGAGCGCGCCCCAGCGGCTGCCGCAGGTCTTGCCGGCCACGCCGGGAATCCAGGCATAGCCGTCTTCCTTGATCGCGCCCGCAGTGAGAGCCTGAGTCAGGTCGGCGTGGGCTGTCTCGTAGATCTTCTTCAGTTCGGCGGCCTCGCCGGGCTTGCCGAGAATCTCCGCCGTTTCCATGGCGCAGCGGTCGGCGTAGGTGGCCCACATGTTATGCGGCAGGAACACGCCGTAGAGGTCGTCGCCGTCCTTGAGCCCGCAGTCGCCCATGCCGCGCGGCATGAGGCCATAGGTGAGCGGACGGCCGCCGTCGCCGGCCATGCCCCGCGTGCGGGCGCGCTGCTTCTCCTGCCAGCGCGAACTGGCCAGCATGCGCGGGTAGACCGTTTCCAGATACGCGCGATCGCCGGTGTTCCGGTAATGCTCCATCACCGTCCACGACTTGAAGCCCGACATGGCCCACATGAGGTGGCCCCAGCCGGTCGGATCATTCCAGTCGCCGTCGTCACCCTGCAAACCGAGGCAGACGCTAAAACCGTATTCGGCCTCCTTGTGCAGGCCCAACTGGTCGAGCGCGATGGCGACGATGGCCGCCTCGCCCGCGTTGGGCGCGCGGTAGCCGTCGGTGCCGGGCGTGCCCGCAATGAACCCTCCCGCCACGGGCTCGCGCATAATGAAGAAATCGCCGAGGCACGCGTAGAACGCATCGGCCACACCCTGGTCGGGGATGACCACGCGCGAGGCGCGTGCCAGCAAGGTGCGCCATTCGGCCTTGGCCTGATCGGCCTCGACCTGCCAGTCTTTCGCGCGCAGCGCGGGCAGGTCGGCGGCATTGGCGCGATACGGTCGCACAATCCAGGCAGTCTTTGCTTCACCGGGCGCAAGTTCCCAGGTCGGGTTCAGCGTGGTGGCATTGCTTATGGTATACGTCTGTGCGCCCGTGCCGAAGACAATTACACGGTCGGCCCGTTCGCCCCAACCCGCCAGCAGGCAGTCCTTGTCTTTGTCGGCATCCACATAGCCGGGGTTGTAGCCGAAGAAGCCGCGTTGCGACTCACAGACCAGACGGAACGTGTGCTTTTCCGCGGACGTGTTGGAAAGCGTCACGCGCACCAGCGCCGCCGAAACCGCGCCGGTGACTTCGAGGCGGATGGCACCTGCAGGATCGCTGAAACTGTCGTCGAGCACCGGCAGAATACCCTCGGCGCGGATCCAGGCAGTTTTCGCCAGCGGCTTGCCGTCAATCTGCGGCGTGATGCGCACGCCCCACAGGGCGGGCGGCGTCATAAACGCCGCGAGCGGGTAGGTGGTGAGGTTCTCATAGGTCCAGCCGAGGCGCAGGCTGCCGGGCTCGCAATCGAGCAGCGTCTTGTCGCCGCTCTCCGGCGGCGCGACCGTCATCCGGTGCGGCGTGGCAAAGGCATAGGAAAAATCCGCCACCGGGTCCTGTGCGCAACAAAAAAGCGCAGACATGAGGATCGTAGAGAATATGACTGTCCGTCCAAAATGCCGCATTGGCTGAATCCTTCTGGTTGTTTCCCGTGGAAGAGCATAGAGGGCAAGCCCGGGACAGTCAAGAGAAAAGAGAAAGAATCAGCGTGAACAAACAGGACGGACAGGATAGGGAGGAGAAAGGAGACATGAAGCTCCCGTGAATAATGTGGTATTCTACGGCCCTTGCAAGACGGTATTTTCCACGTTCTACTGCATGGAGGCGTGTATTTTCATGTCCACTGAGATTACCCCGGGCCAGTATGATTTCAAGGCCATCGAAGCCCGTTGGCAGGCCTATTGGCTGCAAAACAAGACGTTCAAGACCGAAATCGACCGGACCAGGCCGAAGTATTACGCGCTCGACATGTTCCCCTACCCGAGCGGGGCGGGGTTGCACGTCGGCCATCCGGAAGGCTACACGGCCACGGACATCATATCCCGGTTCAAGCGCATGAACGGGTTCAACGTGCTGCACCCGATGGGTTGGGACGCCTTCGGCCTGCCGGCCGAGCGCCACGCGATGCGCACGGGCGAGCACCCTGCGCTAATCACCAGGGCCAACTGCGACACCTTCCGCAGCCAGATCCAGCGGCTCGGCCTGTCCTATGACTGGGACCGCGAGATTGACACGACCGACCCGAACTACTACAAGTGGACCCAGTGGATCTTCACGGTGCTGCATGAGCGCGGGCTGGCCTATGAGGTGGAGGCGCCGGTCAACTGGTGCCCCGCGCTGGGCACGGTGCTGGCCAACGAGGAGGTGAAGGACGGGCGCTACGTGGAGACGGGCGACCCCGTCGAGAAGCGCGCGATGCGGCAGTGGATGCTGCGCATCACGGCCTATGCGGAGAAACTGCTTGCGGGGCTGGACGACCTGGACTGGCCCGAGGGCATCAAGGCGATGCAGCGCGAGTGGATCGGCCGAAGCGAGGGCGCGGACGTGGACTTCGCCATTGCGGGCACGGGCGAGAAGTTCACCGTGTTCACCACGCGCCCGGACACGCTCTTCGGCGCGACCTACTGCGTGCTGGCGCCCGAACATCCGCTGACACAGCGCATCGCCACGCCAGATCAGTTGCCCGCCGTGCAGGCGTACGTTGAGGCGGCTTCGCGCAAGAGCGCCCAGGACCGGATGAAGGAGGAGAAGGAGAAGACGGGTGTGTTCACGGGCGCGTATGCGGTCAACCCGATGAACGGCAAAGAAATCCCGATCTGGACCGCGGACTACGTGCTGGCCGAGTACGGCTACGGCGCGATCATGGCGGTGCCCGCGCACGACACGCGCGACTATGAATTCGCCAAGACCTATGACATTCCCATCATCGAGGTCATCTCCGGCGGCGACATCACGAAGGAAGCCTTCACCGGCGACGGCGTGCTGGTCAATTCGCCGCTCATCAACGGGCTGCGCGTGCCCGAGGCGAAGAAGAAGACGGCCGCCTGGCTGGAAGAAAAGGGCATCGGCAAGGGCACGGTCAACTACAAACTGCGCGACTGGCTCTTCTCGCGGCAGCGCTACTGGGGCGAGCCGTTCCCGCTGATCCGCCTGGAGGACGGCACCATGAAGACGGTTCCGATGAAGGACCTGCCGGTGCTGCTGCCCGAACTGGACGAGTACAAGCCCACGGCCGACGGTGACCCGCCGCTGGCCCGCGCCAAGGACTGGGTGAACACGACCGACCCGGCCACGGGCAAACCCGCGCGACGCGAGACGAACACCATGCCGCAGTGGGCGGGATCGTGCTGGTATTTCCTGCGCTTTGTGGACCCCCACAACGACAACGAGGCGTGGTCGAAAGAGGCCGAGTCCTACTGGATGCCGGTGGATCTGTACATCGGCGGGGCCGAGCACGCCGTGCTGCACCTGCTCTACTCGCGCTTCTGGCACAAGGTGCTGTACGACGCCGGGCTGGTAAGCACGAGCGAGCCCTTCCAAAAGCTGTTCAACCAGGGCATGATCCTGGCCTATTCTTTCAAGGACGCGCTCGGCAAGTACCACTATCCCACCGAGGTGGAACGGCGCGGTGAACAGACCGTGCTCAAAACGACGGGCGAGCCCGTTGCCACGCAGATCGAAAAGATGAGCAAGTCGCGCTACAACGTGGTCAATCCCGACGAGGTGGCCGACCAGTGCGGTGCCGACTCGGTGCGCCTGTACGAGATGTTCATGGGCCCGCTCGACCGCGAAAAGCCCTGGAGCGAGGAGGGCGTGCAGGGCGTGTTCCGCTTCCTCCGCCGCGTGTGGTCGATGTTTGTCGGCGAGGACGCGGCACTCCATCCGCGCGTCGTTGTTTCCGGCGGCGACGCAACACTGGTCAAGGAACTGCATAAGACCGTCAAGGCCGTCACCCACGACATCAACAACCTGTCCTTCAACACGGCCATCTCGCGCATGATGGAGTTCGTCAACGCCGGACTCAAGGCGCCGGCCATCGACCGCGCCGTGCTGGAACCGTTTGTGCTGGTCCTCTCCCCCTTCGCCCCGCACATCGCCGAGGAACTCTGGGCGAAGCTGGGCCACGGCAACACACTGGCCTATGAACCCTGGCCGGTGTGGGACGAGGCGCTGCTGGTGGAGAACACCATCGAAATACCGGTGCAGATTACGGGCAAGCTGCGCGGCAGGGTGACGGTCGCCGCCGATGCCGACCAAGCCACGGTCCTCGCCGCCGCCAAGGCCGATCCCAAGGTGGCACCCCACCTTGAGGGCAAAACCATCGTCAAAGAGATCTACGTGCCGGGCAAGATGGTCAATTTGGTGGTGAAATAGCGAATTGTGAAACACCAGCCATGCGGTTGGGATGGCCCTATTTTCCGAAAATCGTTCATCAAGTTACCGATATTCGGTCATGAATTGACTATATTTCTGCCATTTTGACATGATTGCTGTGCCGTGTATTATTTGTAAAGCATTGCAAATAAAATATTTACAGGTATTTACTCCTTCCATTCCGCCTTGCGCCTACCGCCTTTGGCTTATGCCAGCAGATTCAGATTTCTAATTCGATTACCAGGGCAAACGCATCTAAATTCCCAGCAATTCTTCGAGAAATGCGGTGTCGAGGGCCGCGAGGATCCGTTTCTGGCGCTGTGAGACCT
>CAIXUF010000640.1 GCA_903922535.1 Candidatus Hydrogenedentota bacterium | reverse complement strand
TTCCACGCGCGCCTTGGAGAGCAGATCGTCATCAATGAGGTCGAAATCGCACTGCCGCGCCAGCAGCGTGGCGGCGAGTTGGTCCTGCGTGTCGGCGGCATCGGTGGCCTTCAGGCCCAAGGCCCAGATGTCGCGCACGGGATAGTACAGGGCCGTCGCAATCTTGGGTGTGCCGATGGACAGCACATAGCCCAACCGCGCGGTGTAGGCGTGAAAGCCCGTCAGATGATCCCACAGCGGATTGCAGGCACCAAAGCAGGGGCGCTCGCCGGTCATGTGATGGTCGCGCGTGCTCAGCGGATAACAGCCGCCCACGAGGAGATTGAGTCCCCGTGCGAACTGGTAGTCAATGAGCCATTTCATCTGCGCGGGCGTCAGGCCGTTGCCAAACACGCAGAACGATTCGGTGAGCGCGAAGCGGGTGCCGTTCTGGTGCGCGGCGCTCGACGCGTACTTGGGGAAATGGTTCGGGTTCGGCTGTCCGGGAAACAATTGCCGCCAGATCACGTCCACGCCGGGCACGTCCATCGCGCGCAACTGGCGCAGCGCCTGGCCGAAACCGTAGCGGACGGCGTTGAGGGTCTCGTCCTCGCCGTTAAGGTGACCGCCCGATCCGAGCCCCACCGCATGGGCCCAGTCGCGCAGTTGGCCAAAATAGGCGGCGCGAAAACGCCCCGTCCACAGGTCGTAGTAATCAATCCGCGCCTTCGCCACGGACCGCGCCGCATCGGGACCGGGTTCCTCGAACAGCCGGGACAATACCGTCCTGACGTCGCCGCCAAACTGCCCGGCATAGAGCGCGTCCATCTGCTGCGTCCAGGGGATTGACTTGGGCACGTCGAGATTGGGCACGCCCGGCTCGTCGGTGAAGGTGAAGCGGACCGTCTTGCCGAAATGGTCACCAATCGCGCGACGGTAGCCCTCGTGAGTCAGTTCAATAAAGCGCCTGGTGGCGTCCGGGTTGAGCAGGTTGGGCGCCCCCCCCTGTTTGACGCGGTAGAGCCACGCCGTCTTCCCCGCGGCGCTGGGCTTCCAGGTCTCGCCCGGCGCAAAAGAGCGCGCCGGTTCCCCGTCGGTGATCAGCGCAAAGGCGTCCCTGGGCACTTCATAGGATTCCTGCGCTTCGACGCGCTCGCGCGTCATTCGCTGCACGCCCAGCTCGGGATGGCCCTCAACGACCTTGCCCAGCGCCTGGCCCGAGGGCCAGCCGCCCTCGTCATAGACCCACCAGTGCATCCCCAAGCGCGCCGCCTCGTCCACGGCCAGCTTCACGCGGTCAAAGTACTCCGGCGTCAGATAGTCCGGGTCCAGTGAGTTGTTGGTGGAGTCCGGCCGGAATCCATGCGGCATGGGCAGCATGCACACACTGCGCGCGCCATGCGCGGCCATGTCCCGCAACTGCGCCCGCAGCGTGTCCGGCTCCAACGGCGCGTTCCACAGCCAGAAATAACCCGGCCACAGCACCGCCTCGGGTTCGTTGAATTGGTTCAGGTCGAACGCAGCAGGCGGAGTCAAATCAGGCGCGGCCCAGCCCGCGCTAGCCGCAATGACCAACAGCATGAAGACGCATGTGCGCATTGTGTTTCCCTCATCAAGGCAAGTCTGCCACAAAGATCGAGCAGGGACTAATGTGATGCAAGGTCCCGGCAGGGACCAATGTGAATAGCCGGAGTGTGACCGAAGGGAACCTCCGGTAGCGTGGCGAAACAACGAATATCCACCAACCCCGCAGCGGGTTGAATGTGAAACTCTTGGGCCGTTGCTCCCGTTCACATTCAACCCACTTCGGGGTTGGGATTTGAGGGGATGGCCCGTTTTCCGGAGGTTCCCTTCGGTCACACTCCGGCTATTCACATTCTTCCCCTTCGGGGAAACGGACGTTCCATTCAACGTGTCACTCCAGGATACGAGACACAGGTGTAACCCTGCGGCCTATTCACATACTTCCCCTTCGGGGAAACGGACGTTCCATTCAACGTGTCACTCCAGGATACGAGACACAGGTGTAACGCTGCGGCCTATTCACATACTTCCCCTTCGGGGAAACGGACGTTCCATTCAACGTGCCACTCCAGGATACGAGACACAGGTGTAACACAGCGGCCTATATTACCGTTCGCCCCGCCGCCTTATTCCGGTGCGACGATCCACTCCGTGTGCGCGCTGGCGTCTTTGATTTCCTGCTTGGGTGGCGGCCATGAAGCGCGGAACTCGTCGTTGTAGAGGCCCATGCGCCATTCGGGCACCGCCTTCAAATCCTTCATCTTGAACGCAGGCGAATCCTGCCGCATCGTGTAGTCGTCGTTGGCAGCGTCCATGAAGCGCGGGTCGGCCAGTTCGCTGTCCTTGTCGAAGCCCTTGTCCGTCCAGGCCAGCCAGTCAATCACTCCGCCATCGTCCTTCTTGTAACTCTGGCAAAAGATCTTGGGCAGGGTGGGATGGAAGAGGATGTTCGCGGAAAAGTTCGTGCTCTCCGGATCGAAAGGACTGAGATCGTAGACGACCGCCTCGGCCGAACCGGGCTTGGTCGTACTCAGGCCGCGGTAGTCATCACGGGTGTAGGCCACGACGTTGCGCAAAAACTGGTTGTTGGCGGGCTTGCGCGGGTCGTCACCCATCTTGAGCAGTTCGGGCCAGCGCTCGCTGTAGGGCGGCTGGGTGCAGTTCATCGCGTCCAGCCGCTGCTGCATGAGGTCCCAGCAGTAGGCGTCCCAGCGGGCGTCGATGTGCAGCGCGGGGATGCAGTCCACGAACACATTGTTGTCCACCACATTGTCGCGGCCGCCGCCAATCATCACGCCGCACAGCGGCACACGGTAGAACAGGTTGCCCAGCACCGTCACGCCGCTGGTGCAATCGTCAAGATAAATGCCCCATGCCTGGTGCGGCGACGCATAGACGTATTTGCCGGGGGTGCCCTCGGCCGGACCGGTGAAGCCGAATCCGTAAACGTCATGTATCCGGTTGAACTGCACTTTCACACCGCGCTGTGTCCAATCGCGGCCCATGTAGAATGCGCCGTTGTCGCTGCCCTGCAGGCAGACGTGGTGAATCTCGTTGCACTCGATCACGTGGTCGTTGCCTGTGAGCAGGATGCCGATGTGCGGCAGGTCGTGGATGAGGTTGTTGGACACGCGGTTGCCGACGCCGCTGATGTTGACGCCGGTCTCGTAGGTCTGCCACAGCTCGGCCACATGCCAGATGTGGTTGTTGTCCGCGACATGCGCGCCGGGTGTGAGCGTTTTGCGGTCGCCGCCGTCGAGCACAATGCCGCCGCGGCCCGTGGAGGTGATGTCGCATCCGGCCACCTTGCAGCCTTTGCCGCCCTTGACGACCACGCCGTAGCCGCCCGCGTTGCGCACGACACAGCGCCCAACGAGGCAGCCTTCGCAGTCCTTCATCACGGCCACGTCGCCCGTCACCGCCTCCATCGTGAAGCCCAGCCATGCGATGCTGGCCGCACCGTCCATCCGCACGATGCCCTCGGCCACGGGCAGCACCGCCTCAACGCCCTCCACGGCCGCAGGCGGCCAGAAATAGAGCGTGTGCGCCGCAGCGTCCAAATACCACTCGCCCGGCGCGTCCAGTTCCTCCAGCAGGTTCTGGAAAAAATAGCGCCGCCCCGGCTCGATGGTGTAGGAAAGGTCGCCGGCGAGCGTCACCTTCTTGTCTGCGGCGTCAATTGCCGCAACAGGCGCAATGGTCTGCCACCAGTTGTAATTCGGCCAGATGGAGATCTCGACGTCCTTCAGGTTCGTCCACTGCCCGGGTTTTTCGCCCGCGTAGTGAAAGCTCTTGTTCTTTTCGGCGTCCACCGACGCGGCGACAAAGGCCCACTTGCCGCCGGGCATGTCCCCCGCATCCTTGTTGGGCCAGCGCGCCAGCGTCTGCCGTTCGCCATTGAAAAAGAACTGCCGCGCTTTTCCCTCGGGCACATTCAACGCCGAGATATCGGCCTTGAGTATTTCGCCGCTGTGAGGGGCAAAGCCAACCACCGCCGCGCCGCCTGACAGGCGCACCGTCTCGCCCGGAAAGGCCTGCCACGTGACCACACGGTCCGGCGCGCCCGAATCTTCCTTGCCCAGCACGAGCGGCTCGCGCAGGGTGTAGACACCCCCATGCACGTAGACGCCCCGCGCCGCCGGTCCCGCCGCACGCAGCAGGTCGCGCGCCTTCACCAGTGTGGCCACCGGCCCGTCGCTCTTGTCCGCATTCGGTTCTGAAATGCGGCCCGACCACGCGTCGTTGCCCAAAGGGGAAACGAAAACCCGCACGCCGTCCCCGGCGGCGGCGCATCCTGCCGCAAGGATCAGAATCGCGGCAAGCACAACTCGCTGCATCTCACGTTTCCTTCTGTTCAGGGGGGGCCGAAACCAGTTTCCGAAGCTCTTCCACATAGCGGGCTCCGGGGCCTTTCTCCGCGCGCGACACACGTCCGGCAAACAGGCCGCAGCACTCGGCCACCCACATCCGGGCCGTTTCACCACCCACGGCCGCGCAAACGGCCGCAAAGAACCGCGCGGGCTCTTCGGGCGCCACGGAAAACACGCCGCCCGGCGCGGGCCAGGTCATGGACAGGAGCCGCTGCAAATAACGGCCCGGCGAACTGTGCACCTCGCGGGCGCGGCAGAACACCAGATTCACGTTCGCTATGCCGCCCTCACTGCGCCATCCCAGAAAATCGTCGGCCGACAGCGCGGGAAGATTGAGTCCCACGTTCTTTTCCGGGCGGAACCCCCGCACGACAAGCTCGGTCAGGCCGCAGCGAATGCGTTCCGTCTCCACCTTGCCCATGAGCCGCGGCCGCGGCGCGGCCGCCAGGGCAAGCTGCTCCGGGTTGGCCACGCACAGCGGCGCGGCCTCCCGTGCGGGCCAGCGGAAGAAATAGACCGGCAGTTCGCGCCCCAATTCCGCGCGGCGGTACCGGTCGGGCAGATAAATGAATCCCGTGGCAAGCGGCTCTGACGCCAGCGCCGGGGCGGCCTTGTGCAACTGGCAAAGCCCCTCGTAACCCGCGCGGAGCACCGCGCCAAACTCCTGATGGTTTCGCGCCACCATCCAGCCCAGCGTCGCATGGCTGCCGAGCCGGTTGGACGCCTGGACCGTGTAGAGGAACCGGTTCATGTTCTCCCACACCAGATCAAAGTGCAGCGCGCCGACAGGAGAGTCCCCCAGCAGCCGTTTCGCCGCCGGCTGGATCAGTGGGTCACGCTCGACCAGCAGCAGTTCTGTCGCCTTCTCCAGCGTCTCCTCGCGGAAGAATCCCTTGTAGACGGGAGACGCGGCAATCATGAACGCCCGGGTGTCTTTCCATTTGGTGTGAATGATGTTGCTTGGCCGGATCGTTCCCAGTGCCCGTTTGCCTCCCGGACGCGCCGCTGACGTGGGGCGCTTGGCAGCGGGTCTGGCCGCCGGTGGCGCACCGGCGGGGCCGGTGGTTATCGGCGGCCTGGGGACGGGAGCGTCGCCAGTCCTTTTCGCAGGACGCGCCGAGACCGGCGCAGAGGAACGCCCGCTCCGGGGCTGACTGGAAACGCCCGTCTTTCCCGCAGGGGCGGGAACTTCCCTGGCAACCTTCGATGCCGACGAAGCGCCGAC